>WFQS01000090.1 GCA_015486915.1 Desulfobacteraceae bacterium | reverse complement strand
GTTTGATCTCCTTAAATCCTGATTCGATCTTCCAGCGTGCGCCATAATACTCTATAATTTGCTTAACAGAAAGCGTTAAATCTGTGGTCATCAGAGCTACGTATCGAGTTTTCCGGTAAACCCAAACAATTCGTACAGGGCACTTCATGGTTTTCAACATAACGGTCTTTGAATACGCCTGCACTTCCCTTTTTTTGCTATACAGAAAAACTGTATATGTCTGAGCACTTTTCCACCACTTGGTTGCACAATCTTTAACAGAACCCAGACGGTTGCCATATTTTCGTGGTCGACCAGCCTTACGTTTGTCTTTAGATGTAGAGGCAAAATCATACAGAGTAATATTTGTTCGCATGCGAGAGAGCAGGTGGTAAAATCCTTCACCGCCACGATCTAATCTGGACCAGAGGCCATTGTTGCCAAACCAACTGTCTGTCACAATCAATACCGATTGTTGAAAATATTTTCTAATGTCCTTTATCATTGTGGCGGCCTGCACCATTTTGCTTTCAAAGGGAAGAACCTTACCATGTCGTTGGACATTAGCAGATTCTGCCTCAATATCCTTCTGCATCATATAAAATCGAAAATCAAGGGGCAGACAGGCCCATCGTGACTTTATTTTTTTCAGCAACCCAATTGCCAGAATGCACTGTGACCATGGATAGGAACTTTGGTTTCCCTTTGCTGCATGATCGTGGAAATGCGAACAACCAAAAATTTTCCTCCCACTTTTTGGGTTTATGGAATCATCTAACGCAACAATAATTCGTTCTTCAGTAGCTGGTGAGGGAATCATTCCCCACATGGCTTGCCATAAACCTTTCCATGGCAATGTTGGGCTCGCCATAAAGGTATAAAACCGCTGACTCTGTAATTTTAAACCAAACAGAGTTTGCAGGGCACGTAACAGGTTGGAAGTGATTGATGATGTAAAAGGTACCACTACCGCCAACAACGTGTATGCAAACCAAACTCTTCTTTTCTGTCCCTGTGCAGTATTCGAAAATTCATCTTGCAGGGTAGTGAGTAAATCGTGTAATATAAACATTGCAGGAGCTCCTTTTTGTGTATAATTTCAACTACTTGAATAATTGAAATATACCATGGGAGCTCCTGTTTTTCAAGAATTATATTGTCATTTTGATCAATAATTCCAAGAAGTTATCCTCTAAATTAGTAAGGGTTGGCATGAAAATTGAATTTCAATTTCTATGCCAACTATATTTAAAAATATCCTCCCCCCCAAAAAAAAACACTTTTAATTTCTAGGAAACTTCAGTTTATAAAGATGCAGGGAAACAATTATGAAAAAACGCTATTTAATTCTAATTCAGGTTGCCTTATCACTCCTTTTGATCTCTTCGGTTGGCTTTGCAGCACCGAACATTGATGGATATTTTAAGACTGGTGAATGGACAATTGATTCTGGTACTCCCTATAGTTCTGTAACTATTGGAGGCGATCGAAATACTCCCCGCCATGAAAACGCCAACAAAAAATTTAAAGCAAAAAAAAACCAATTTTTTGTAAACGGGAAAAAACTAATTGGACCAGGTGGAGGGGGAGACAGCTTTAATGCTAAATATTTAGGCTTGTTTATAGATGATCAATACCTCTATTTTGGACTTAAAACAGGATTTAATCTAAAAGATGGTGTGAAGGACTGCTATGGCAGGCACTACGATGCAGGAGATATTGCCATTGACTTTTCCCAAGACCTTGACACTGGTCCGGATTTTGAGTTTGGTATTGATTTGGACGATAATATTGATTTGAGCGATGAAACTAGAGGACCAACATCATTATGGGAGGTCAACAAATGGTCTTCACCTTGGTTGTACAAAAAATCTACGCCATTCCAAATTGATAAAAATAATAATGTTAATGATGGAGTATGGCTTGCCAATGCGACAAAAAAAAAGGACTGGAAGGCAATGTCATCAACAGGAAAAAATAATGTAGATTATTTTGCCAGATTTTCAGGTCATGGTAAAAAATCAGATGTTTTTGAAGGAAAAATCAAACTATCCCTTCTTCAAAAAAGATTAACC
>WFQS01000089.1 GCA_015486915.1 Desulfobacteraceae bacterium | reverse complement strand
TTTTTCGGAATAAAGCCTGCACCAATGCCCTGGATTTTATGCGGTCCAGGGGCTTTTCCGGAAAGAACCGGTGAACCGGCAGGTTCCACTGCCACACTGATCAACTTTGGATTATGTTTTTTGACAACCTCTGAAACCCCTGTGATGGTCCCGCCGGTGCCCACACCTGCCACAAAAATATCAATTTTGCCATCCGTGTCTTCAAGGATCTCAATTGCAGTGGTTTTACGGTGTATTTCAGGATTGGCAGGATTGGAGAACTGGTCGGGCATAAATGCACCAGGCGTTTTTTTTACAATTTTTTCCGCCTCTTCAATGGCTCCTTTCATGCCTTTATCACCCCTTGTCAATACAAGGGTTGCACCAAGGTGTTTTAACAGCTTTCTTCTTTCAATGCTCATGGTCTCAGGCATGGTTAAAATCAATTTAAGGCCCTTGACCCCTGCTGCAAATGCAAGTGCAATGCCTGTGTTGCCGCTTGTCGGCTCCACAATGGTGGACCCTGAATCAATTTTACCCTTTTCAAAAGCATCTTCAATCATGGCAATGCCTATCCTGTCTTTGATACTTGATGCAGGGTTAAAAAATTCAGCCTTGCCGTAAATATTGGTCCCTGTCCTAAGGCTCTCCTTTTTAATATAAATCAAAGGGGTATGCCCGCACGCCTTTGTGATATCTGCTTTGATATTCATAATAAATATTCGGCCAGCACGCCATATTCGCCTATTTTGGCCTGCTCACATAGCATTAGTATGCTACACAGTCCCAAATAGGCGAATATGAAGCACTGTCCAAAATTTACATGATAAGATCGAAGTTTTATACTATTCATATTACAATTCTCCTTTAATGTTCAGGTATTCTTCCTTCCCCTTCCTGGTATTTGTAGATAAGACGGGGAGATTCGATAAACACCTTGGTATCCGGCGGGATGGAATCTGTCAGCCATACATTACCGCCCACAACAGACCTTGCCCCGATAATTGTGTCTCCGCCAAGGATTGTTGCCCCTGAATAAATGATCACATCATCTTCAATGGTTGGATGGCGTTTAGCCCCCCTTAACTTTTCGCCTGCATTGGGAGGAAGTGACAATGCACCGATTGTCACATTCTGATAAATTCTTACATTGTTTCCTATAACGCTTGTTTCGCCGATAACCACCCCTGTCCCATGATCAATTACAAAATTTTCTCCGATTTCAGCCCCGGGATGAATATCTATGCCGGTAAAACTATGGGCATGTTCCGTCATTATGCGGGGCAGCTGGGGAACACCTGACTTAAATAAAATATTGGCAATCCTGTAAACGGTGATGGCGTACAGGCCAGGATATGAAAAAATAATTTCATCATGGCTTTTTGCAGCAGGGTCTCCCTTAAATGCCTCTTTTATATCTCCTGCAAGCAGAAGCCTTAGATCAGGAATTGCCCTGATGAGTTTTAAGGCAATTTTATGACCGATTTTTTCACATCCTATGCATTTCTGTCCGTAACGCAGGCAGTCATGGCGCAATACATGAATGATCTGCCCGGACAGGATGTCGTAAAGCTGTGATATGCTTTGACCTGTTTTATAGACAAAATTTACCTCGTCAATCTTTTCCCCTGAGAAATATCCCGGAAAAAGAACATCCCTGAATTTATCAATCATCTCTTTTACCGATATTGAAAAATGAATCGGTTCATCCCCGATGTGCGCAAAGCAGGTTTTATCCCCGATACATGAAAGAATGTTCTGAATAACATCGGGCAGATCTTTCCGGAAAAGAGAAATTGTCTCGATGTCTGTTCTGCATGTGTTGTCTGCCATAATTTTTTCCTCAATCTGACTTTTTACAGGTTCATCAATGTTATATCTTCATCAAATTTCACCTGTATTTTAATTTTTCCTATATTTTAAAAAAATTATTAAACACCCTGCACGATCTGCACTCCTCTATTTTTTCAGCCCATGAATTATGGGCCTTACCACTGCAGATTGTTCCATTTATAAACCAACACATATCACCAGCTTTAAATTCCCATGCAGGACATTTTTCACGCTTTTCATCAGGGCACTTCAGTATGTCCCAGCATTTTTCAGGCTGTTCATCTTCATTTAAAAATATCCTTGAAAGCAGAAAAAGCATCTGACGTTCAACATGATGGGGAATTTTTCTCCATCCCTGCTCATAACTGTGTACAGCCTTGATGGAAACCCCGAGGACAGATGCCATGTCTTTTTGTGTTTTATTGAGTTTTATCCTGATTTTTTTAAATTCATCAATTTCCATTGATTGCCCTTTCTATTTTTTTTATGAAACGTATGCAAAACATTTTGGATTATAAGAGTTACGGATACTGTTAAGTCTGAAAGCTAATCTTCGTGCTCCCCCTGAAACGTCCTGGATATAAACAAAAATAGGGAACCCAGATCAACATCATGGTCGTCATATAAAAATATATACCACAAAGTAGGATATGTCAATTAAAAACAGATGCATCATTTATTAAAACAATTATGTATCAAACGAGACATTTTTTTCAAGTCTTTCCCGATACAATCTTTTTTTATGATTTCATATAACAGCCATGAGGCGGATTTGAAGACTCTCAGACAGCCTCAAAGAATCAAAGATTCTGACAAATATGGGGTCGAAGACGCGAAGCCAACTCTCATTTTAAAAATTTTAAAAAATCTTTACAGGAGTTTCATATAACTGCCATGAGGCAGATCTGAAGAGATACGTGGTATATTTCATGCTTGATTAATAATCAGATACAATTCAGTTGGTTTTAAGAATAGATTTAAAATGCGGCCATTTTTATCAAGGGGCCTAATGCTTTAGTGCCTTACCCTTGAATTTCTATAATAAAAAACAAGGAATTGAGGCAGGCACATGGGTTGCGTGCATTGCTCGCTTTAGCAGAAGATAGAGCATGTATCAAGATCGGCCTCAAGGCCGTTAATCAAAAAAATAAAGATTATAATTAACACTTATGAAAAAATTACGCGGAAGAACGATAAAAAAAATGGCGAAAAATTCCCTTTTGTTGAAAAACAGGGAAGAGGCTCTGAATGAATTGAGCAAACTACCCGGAAAACAGCTTGCAGGACCGTTATTCTCTTTTTTTTACAGCCTTGATGATCTTGTCAGATTCAGGAGCACCGTTGCGATGGGTGAACTGGCAAAAAGATATGCAAATGAAAAAATTGAAGATGCAAGAAAATTATTGAGAAGAATTATGTGGAATCTTAATGATGAATCAGGCGGTATTGGATGGGGCTCGGTTGAGGCCATGGGCGAGATTCTGAAACGCAGCAGGATTCTTGCAAATGAATTTGAATCCATTCTCTTTTTTTATATTATTCCCGGCAATAATTTTCTTGAACATGAAATGCTGCAGAGGGGTGCACTATGGGGTGTTGGCACTTATCTTGAGGTTAAGAAAACCCCTGTAAGAATTGTCATTCATGCGTTGATGCGGTTTCTCGATTCAGATGATCCTGTAAAACGGGGATATGCAGCAAGGGCACTTTTCAATATGGATAAGAAAAATATTGACCTGCTTCCATCACATATTTTGTCAGATCAGAGCAGGATTCCCCTGTTTGACGGATGGAATTTATATACCGACTCAATTTCATCAATTTTACGGCATGAGTAAAACGTGTAATCATCGAAAAAATGTGTAAAATTTTTAAATACAGCTTTTCCCTTAAAATTGAATTAAAAGCAATCGACTAATGTTTTTGGCACGCTTATTGTATTATGCTTATTGTATTAGTGCCTTACTCCTCGATTCCTGTACAAAAATATGAAATTGAGGAGAGGCGAATGGGTTGCTGGCATCGTCCGCCTTGGATGATATTAGTGCCTTACCCCTGAATTTCTGTAATAAAAAAACAAAAAATTGAGGCAGGCACATGGGTTGCGGGCATCGCTCGCTTTAGTCAGATTAAATAACTGATATAAAGACAGTTCAATTAGAATCTTTTTTATTATTTTTAATGTATGAGGGACCAAAAAATTGTTGATATTCAGGTCCCTGGCCATAGAACAGGATGTTTACTGATGCTTGAAAAAAAATGTGACACAAATATTGTACGCACCATTAAACTTGCCCAGAAAATGATCCAGCTTGCCAGGGATGGTGATGAATTCAGGGAAGATCCCGGATGCGGAGTACTTTACGGTATACTGCTTGATTCAGGGTACAGGCTTTTAAAACTTGCCTGCGAAGAAAAAGAAAATCATATTAAAAAAGGCTGGTGGCATCAAGCTGATAAAGGGGAAGAATATAATGAAGACCTGTGACGGCACAAACAGCGTAGTATCACACACAGACAACTCTCCTGTAATTGAAACTCCAGTTGTGGATCTCGGATGCTGCATTCTATGCGAACTGTGTGTGGAGCTTGCACCCCATGCATTCCAGATCAATGATGCGGGATTTGTAGAAGTTATCCTGCTTGATAATTATCTTGATGAAGATATAAATGAAGCCGTAAAGAACTGCCCCAAGGACTGTATTTCCTTTGAATAACGGCCATGAGGCCTACCTGAACTGCGCTACGGAGCCTCAAAAAATCAGAGATTTTGACGAACATAGAAAAAGCATTTGTGATTCTGTCGAAAATGAGCTCTTTCTTATAAAACAGCCATGAGACCGATCCGGACTCATAAAAGCCCCGTCAAAACACCATGTTTCATCCTGTTGCTGCATCATACTGATATTTTTTTGCTGCATCACACTAAAATTTTCAGGAACGATCCTGTTATTCTGCTTTCAGTCTGCCACGCCCACATATTCATACCTGCACCCACACACAAATAATTAATTTATTAAAAAAACATTGCATTTGATACAAAAACGTGTCATTTGATATGTGATATTTCAAAATTCAAAAAATGCATTTCAAATATGGAAAGACTATACAATGACTGATCTGGCACGTACCATAGTTGAAGCTCAGAACCTTAACCTGATTCTCGATACTCTTCACATAGGCATTATAGCCCACACCCCTGAAAGAAAAATAACTTTCTTCAATAATGAAGCAGAAAAAATCACAGGCTACAGCAAAAAAGAGGTCATAGGCAGGGACTGCCATGATGTCTTTCAGGGACCATTCTGCGGGGGAAAATGTTCATTCTGTGACGGAGTTCCTACTTTTTTTTCCAGTAAGCTGGAGTATCCGGTAACAACAGCCACAAAGGATGGTTCCACAATCCAGCTTGAAATGACTGTATCCCCGATCATAACTGCTGACAATGTCTTTAAGGGCGTTGTTGCTTCTTTCCGGGATATGACCGAGTTGTTTCATCTCTCCCTTAAAGCTGAGAAAATGTCAAATTTTGCAGGGATTATAGGCAAACATAAGGTGATGCAGGATATTTTCAAACAGATCCAGGAAGTTGCACTTTACAATTATCCTGTTAATGTTTCAGGGGAAACAGGAACAGGCAAGGAACGTGTGGCCA
The DNA here is from genome assembly GCA_015486915.1 of Desulfobacteraceae bacterium. The sequence continues at coordinate 3,588 of WFQS01000089.1, read as the reverse complement.
GTGTTATCCACGATATCAGTTCATACGGAAACGGGGCTTTTGTACCGGTGAACTGTGGTGCCATACCGGAGGGAATCGTGGAAAGCGAATTATTCGGCCACGTAAAAGGCGCATTTTCAGGTGCTGTTAAAGAGAGAAAAGGAAGGTTTGAACTTGCACACAAGGGAACTCTTTTTCTCGATGAAGTGGCTGAACTTCCTTTGAAAATCCAGGTTAAACTTTTAAGATTTTTACAGGAAGGCTCCTTTGAAAGAGTGGGTGGCGAAAAAAAAATTTCCGTGGATGTGAGAATAATCAGCGCAACCAATAAAAATCTTAAAGAGGAGGTAAAGGCCGGAAGATTCAGGGAAGATCTTTACTACAGGCTCAATGTTATCCCCATCCACGTACCGCCTTTAAGGGAACGCAGGAGCGATATACCCCTTTTAATTGCTGAATTTTTAAAGGAAGCCGGACAGGACAGCCCCCATGGTGTTCCGCAGATTGCAGATAAAACCATCGATATTTTACTTGCCTACCACTGGCCTGGAAATGTAAGGGAATTAAAGAATATAATCCAGTTTTCCGTGGTAAGATCAAGGGGGAAAAAAATACTCCCTTCACATCTTCCAGGAGAAATTACGGAGAAGATAGATATGAGCCCGGGCATTTTAAACAGGTCATCCATGGACGGTATGGTTCCGGTAAGGGGCAAACTTAACAGTGAGGCGGTAAAAGCTGCCATGAGAAAAGCAGGTGGCAACAAATCCAAGGCTGCAAAAATATTGGGTGTGGGCAGGGCAACACTTTACAGGTTCCTCGCAAATAACGAAGAAATACGAATTTTTGCCGATCAATTGTAATTTTTTTTATATGAAACTCCTGCTAAGTTCCTTTAAGAATAAGAGTTAGCTTCGCGCCTTCGGCCCAATATTTGTCAGGACCTTCGATTCTTAGGATCGGAGATGAAATAAGTTGAACAGAAATAGCGCAGAATTCTTACCCCATGTACAAGGCGCATTAAAGGTTGCATACTCAATGTATTCGGCCTTTGATGCAACGAAGTAGATGGGCCGGAAGACAAGCAATTTCGTTCAACTTATAAAATTTTCGATCCTTAGAGACCGGGTTGAACTTTATTTTAATTTCAGGCCGGAGCGAAATCTTCCTGCTCCGGCCATACAGGTTATTCTAAAAACCGCAAATCATTTTTTCTTTGCATTTTTTGCATTTATACGCATCTGCTCTGCCATGCCCTTAATTTCAACGAGAGATTCCTTCATTTTGGCATAACCATACCAGGTGGTATAATCCGGCATTATATGAAAGGCAGCCTGATAGGTTTTCATCCTGAAATCCATGAACATTTCATATAAAACTTCTTCAATGGGAGTTCTGACCTCATAAAAAGTCAGCAGATCAGGATATGGAAAAGTTGCCTGATTGGTCTGTTTCTTAATGATTTTATCCCTGTAAAGGCCGGCAATAATATCAATGGCCTCGGCAAGAATTTTATCAGAGGATTTAATCATTAAATCGGCATTTTTCAAATTCTGTTTTACAAAATCAGCAGAATGGCATTTCTGACATGTGGACTCCATCTTTGCCCGTTCCGTATCCCAGCTTTTTTTGTCAAGTCTTGCCATATCAGCTGCCTTAACAACATCAAGCCTCGGGGTTGGTTTCCCATTTTTATCAAGCACTCCAAGGGCCTTGAGTATGGTTACCCTGTAACCCATCCACTGTTTGTCAGATTCAGGCAGGCGCAGTGCAAGAAAACCCCATGCGGTCATGACTTTATGATTTCCCCCGGCCATATGGCAGTCCTGGCATGTTGGCCCGCGGTGTGCCTTACGATCAGTCATATATGCAGCACCGTGCTTTGAATGGGACCACATCTCCCACTGGGCATGGTCAAAACCCGTGTGGCAGCTGTTACACGCCTCTGGCTGCAGAGCTTCTTTTTTGGAAAAAGCATGGCGGGTATGGCAGTTCTGGCAGTCCATTCCATATTTGTAATATTTACGCATTTTGGCATTTTTTCTTACTTTTTTATCGGTAATACCCATGTTATGACAGCCGTTACATCCCTTTTGCCCGTCAATAAAAGCCTGTGGCTGCTGATGTGAAAATCCGGGAAAAGCAGTGATGGGAAGCATGCCAAGGAAATGTTTCCCGCTCATATACTGTTTGGCCTGTTTTGAATGGCAGCGTTTGCATGTACTGATTGTTGGCAGTTTTGCCTTGGCATAATCAAGTGCGCTTTTATGAGATCTCCCATGGCACGCCTTGCAAGTTAATCTTTTTGACATTTTACCGCGGTTAAAATCCTTAACAATACCGGGAGTCAGTTTCAAATGGCAGTCCTCACATGTAGAAGGCTTTGACCATGCAGAAGAAACAAGGACTATCAAAAATGCTGTCGGCACAATTGTGCCCCATAAAAACAATTTTCGCAAATTCATCATAACAAACCTCATTAATTTTTGTTAAAATATTAGTTTTAGTACTTTTAAGGCCCTGATCTCAAGGCGTGTAACAACAGCTGCCGGATTAATTCAAAAAAAGCCACATTTTTTTTAAATGGGGCTTCATTGAAATTTAAAATTTCAAACCTTTACAGCAAATTGTCAAAATGGTATTTGTATACTTAATCTGCCAGACACTTATAGTCAATTATAAATTTATAAAAAATTATGACTTCTCGATCTGAAATCAAGAATTTCGTAAATAAAATGGTTTTATTTCAACTGATTATCTTACAAATATTCTTTTTTTTATAAACAAATCTTTGTAAAACAACGTGTAACTTTCATTTTTAGTCAGAATCTTTGATTCTTTGAGGCAATCCGGGCAAATCCCGGTCGGCCTTATGGCGGTTATATGAAACTTATGTAAAGTTCTTTTAAGAATAAGATTCATTTTTTGTTATGAGGCCGTTTAATAGTTTCCAAATCGGTCTTATGGTTGTTATGCAGAAAAAATCAATCTGCATATCATATCCGGCATGCTTTTTGATAGATAAATATTTCTGATTGTTACAGACTGTTAAACATCTGTGTAAAAAAAACAAATAAAGGAGATTCACCATGTATTTTAAACAGATCAGTGTGGAAGGAATGGGCTGTCTTTCCTATATCATCGGCTGCCCAAAGGCAAAACTTGCCTGTGTTGTTGACCCGAAAAGAGATGTTCAGGAGTATATTAACCTTGCACGTGAAAACGGCATGAAAATCACCCATATCTTTGAAACACATATACACGCGGATCATGTAAGCGGAAACCAGGAACTTCGTTCCCGGACCGGAGCTGAAATATGTTTCATGGAAGGGACTCCGGTAACTTTTAAGCACTCTTCTTTAAAAGAAGGGCAGATAATGAATTTCGGAAGTGTAAAGCTGGAATTCATTAAAACTCCGGGGCACACACCTGATTCCATGTCCATACTTGTCTCGGACACAATGAGAAGCGATGATCCCTGGATGGTATTAACAGGAGACTGCATGTTTGTCGGGGATATAGGCCGTCCCGATCTTGCCGGAGAGGACCTCATTGAAGAACAGACCAGGAACCTGTACAACTCTCTTTATAATAAACTTGGGAAAATGC
>WFQS01000088.1 GCA_015486915.1 Desulfobacteraceae bacterium | reverse complement strand
GGCCTTCCAAGGCACGCTTCAACCCATGCTGCAGGCGTTGTGATTTCAGACAAACCCCTTGTTGAGTACCTGCCCCTTTACAAAGGAAAAGAGGGAGAGGTGATCACCCAGTTCAACATGACCTATGTTGAGAAAATAGGGCTTGTGAAGTTTGATTTCTTAGGGCTGCGGAACCTTACCGTTATAAAGAACACACTTGAACTTTTAAAAAAACAGTCAAAACCTGTTCCGGATCTTTTAAATATTGATATGGAAGATGAAGCAACCTTTGATCTTCTGTGCAATGCCGACACCTTAGGTGTTTTTCAGCTTGAAAGTTCGGGGATGAGGGGGCTGATTTCACGTCTCCAGCCAACAAAGTTCAGTGATATTGTGGCCCTTGTGGCCCTGTATCGTCCGGGCCCCTTGGACAGCGGAATGGCAGACACCTATGTTGAAAGAAAACACGGCCGTGAAAAAGTGGAGTATCTTTTTCCTGAGCTGGAACCCATTTTAAAGGAAACCTATGGTGTAATCCTCTACCAGGAACAGGTGATGAAAATTGCAGGGGTTCTTGCAAATTATTCCATGGCCGATGCCGACGGCCTGAGAAAGGCCATGGGTAAAAAGATCAAGGCCATGATGGCCGAGCACAGGGCATTGTTTTTAAAAGGTGCAAAGGAAAATCACCTCTCAGAAAAAAAGGCTGAGCAGCTGTTTGACCTCATGGAAAAATTCGGCGGTTATGGTTTCAATAAATCCCACAGCGCAGCCTATGCACTGATCTGCTACCAGACAGCCTATCTTAAAGCCCATTATCCCCTTGAATATATGGCTGCATTAATGACAAGTGAGATGAACAACACGGATAATGTGGTGAAATATATGGACCAGTGCAAAAGCCACGATATTAAAGTCCTTCCACCTGAAGTCAATGAAAGCGATGCTGTGTTTTCAGTAACAGACTCCGCCATAAGATTCGGACTTGCCGCAGTAAAAAATGTTGGCGCAGGTGCCATTGACAGTATAGTTGCGGCAAGGGAAAAAGACGGGAAATTTCATTCCATATTTGATTTCTGTGAAAGGGTGAACTTAAGCAAAGCCAATAAAAGGGTTGTTGAAGCCCTGATAAAATGCGGAGCTTTTGATTCAAGCGGCAGTAAACGCAGCCAGATGATGGCATGTCTTGAAGAGGCCATTGACCATGGAAACAGGATACAAAGGGAAAAGGCAGATTGTCAGATGGACCTTTTTGCAGACACTGAAGGGGGAAGTCCCATTCCTGTGACTCTGCCTGAAATGCCTGATATTGAAGAATGGGAAGAAAATGATCTTCTAACAATGGAAAAGGAGACACTTGGGTTTTATATCTCAGGCCACCCTTTGGATAAATATGAAAAAACAATGGCTGAATACGCCAGTGTGAATTCTGTGAACATACATAATATTCCTGAAAAGCAGATAATAAGAATGGGCGGCACCATAAGAGCTGTCAAAGTGCTTAAGACAAAAAAAGGCGATATGATGGCGTTTGCAGTACTTGAAGACAGGCTTGACAGTGTTGAAGTTGTTGTTTTTCCGAATGTTTACGCCGATACACAGGGAATAATAGCAGATGAAGAACCGGTTATTGTGGAAGGCGAAGTCCAGAAAAGGGAAAATTCCATTAAAATTCTTGCAAACCGAATTGTTCCAATGGATCAGGCGGAAAAGGAATGGACTGCAAGTATTATCATAAGTTTATCTGCTTTAAATTATAGTGAAGATGTACTGGAAAAATTAAAGCATATCATTGTAAAATACCCCGGTAGTTGCTCTTCATATCTTTCCATTGTTCTGCCGGACTCATCCTTAGCAGTTATTAATTGTTCAAAGGATTACAGACTTTGTCCCGATGCAAAGCTTTTCAGGGAGGTTGAACTCCTCCTCGGACACAACTCAATTACAACAAAATGCGCTCCTGTAAGACAGAATAATAAAAAGAAAAGACAATGGAAAAAGTAAAAAAATGAGAAAAGTAAGAAAAATTTAAGTTTTGCAAATTACAGGTTTTTATTTCATGGCAATTGAAACGGAAAGAAAATTTCTTGTGAAAAATAACCTCTGGCGGGTTCCGGGCATTGAAGGAATTGCTTTAAAGCAGGGATATATTAAAAATGCCGTTGAATCGGTTGTAAGGGTGAGAATTGCAGGAAAAACAGGTTATATTACGGTGAAGGGAACGACAATTAATGCCTCAAGACTGGAATTTGAGTACCAAATACCTGTAAAAGATGCAGAAGAGATGCTGGAAAAGCTCTGCAAAAAACCTTTGATTGAAAAGATACGTTATACCGTTTGGTTTAAGGGCTTTGAATGGGTGATTGACGAATTTTCAGGACAGAATAAAGGGCTGGTTCTTGCAGAAATCGAACTTGATGACAGGACCAGAATTTTTGAATATCCCGGATGGATCGGAAAAGAGGTAACCGATGATCCGGGATATTTTAATTCAAATCTTATTATAAACCCAAAGCCTTGTTAAAAATCTTTTTCAACAAGCTCTGCTACTTTTTTTTCTATTGCATCGCGAATCTGCCTCACCGTTGACAATGGCTGTCCGGCGGGGTCGGGCAGATCCCAGTCAATTTTTTTGCAGCCCGGAATAAAGGGACATTCTTC
>WFQS01000087.1 GCA_015486915.1 Desulfobacteraceae bacterium | reverse complement strand
ATATTAATTCATTATTATTATTATTTTGAAATAAAAAGGAGTTGTTTTATGTCACTACGTGAAGATATGGAAAAGGCAACAAAAGAAATTGCAGATGAAGTAAAAGCGGAAGATGAAGAGATCAGAACTTTTATTCAAGATAAATTTAACAAAATGATTGAACATTGTGAAGATACGGAAATATCCGTTGAATTGGCTGCTATGGAAGTCTTTGAGGGCATGGAAAACGGTCTTAAAGATGTAGATAACGGAATTAAAGAATCGTTTCGGAAAATTGCTTCGGAAATCTTTAAAAAGGCACATGTATCCGATAAGAAAGACAACACAAAATAATAAAAAATGCTATGGATATTGATCCTGTAACCATGGATCCCTGAGCGAGGTGTTTAGAATGAGGTCTGATTCATTGTTTTTCCCCCATAGCCTGAATGTGTTAAAAAAATCCCCGTTATTTAAAAATATCGGGGAAAAAAAACTTACGGAAATGCTGGCCTCATTTCATCATGAAACATGGACAAAAAATTCTCCTGCCATGAGCAGTCAAGAGACTCTTCACAGATTTTATGTTATTATCTCCGGTCGGATGAAGGTGTCCCGAATTAATCCCGATACCGGCCGGGAATTAACAATTTTTCTTTTATCTCCCGGTGATGTATTTGATGTTATCTGTATGCTGGATGAACATGAACACCACGTGGAAGTAACTGCCATTGATGACCTTGAGACCATTTATGCTCCATTGGATAAAGTGCGCAAATGGATAGGTCAACATCCTGAATTCAACAAAACCTTTCTGCCGTATCTTGGCAGACAGATTCGTTCACTTGAAGAACTTGCAAGTGATCTGACCCTGCACGACACTCTTACAAGGCTTTCAAGGCTTATTCTGCGACATATGGATCATGGTACACCACACAGAAAATTACGACTCATCAACGATTTCTCCCATGAGGAACTTGCAAGTATGACAGGATCTGTCAGAACTGTGATCAGCAGGCATATGGTCAAATTGAAAAAAGATGGAATTATCAGATCAAAAAGAAAGCACCTTGAAATAAAAAATTTGCATTCTCTCCTGAAACATGCAGAAGAACATATAGGTTTGTGACCTGGGTGGCAGATCTTATCCAATAATCAATATATATTGCATGGATATCACATTCTGATAAGGATCGGAGATGAAATAAGTTGAACAGAAATAGCGCAGAATTCCGGCGGCCCATGTACAAGGCGCATTAAAGGTTGCATACTCAACGTATTCGGCCTTTGATGCAACGAAGTAGATGGGAAAAGAAGACAAGCAATCTCGTTCAACTTATAAAATTTTCGATCCTAAAAGATATGGAATCATCTATCTGACATTGGGATGATTCTTTTTCGCAGCAGAACACGGATATCGGTCAGAAAGAGGTATAATACCTTTAACATTGTTTGACCGTATTTATTAAGCAAGACAGCCGGCTTTGATCAGGTCATGCAGGCTGTAAGGAGACATTGTCTATGATGCAAAAGCAAAAACATCAGTTAGAAAAACAACAAAAAAAGGAACAGCTGGGCCTGAAGGAACTTATTGCCATGGGAGTTGGCGGTATGGTGGGCGGTGGAATTTTTTCCGTACTTGGTTTATCTGTCGGACTTGCAGGACATGCTGCTCCCATTGCCTTTGCCCTTGGTGGGATCATTGCGCTGTTGACCGGTTGGTCCTATGCCAGGCTTGGTCTGAGTTTTCGTTCTGACGGGGGCAGTTTTACCTACCTTGAACATGCCTTTAAGCATCCCAATATTGCGGGTCTTGGCGGCTGGCTGCTGCTGGTTGGGTATATCGGGACTCTAGCTCTTTATTCTTATACCTTCGGGGTATACGGTACCGTTATACTCGGCGGGGCTGCCCACGGATCACCAATGCAGCATTTTCTCGAGTCAGGTGTATTGTTGACTTTTCTTGGTGTCAACCTGTATGGAGTAAAAGCTGCAGGCAGTACCGAAGACGTTATAGTCCTTATTAAAATGCTGATCCTCTCACTGTTTGCAGTCGTCGGTTTATTTTATGTAAAACCGGATCATGTGCTGCCTCTTTTCAATAAAGGCGGAGTGGGAATGCTCATGGGTACGGCGCTGATATTTGTGGCCTATGAGGGCTTTGAGCTTATACCAAATGCTGTGAACGAGATGGAAGATCCGGATCATAACCTCCCCCGTGGAATTATGATTTCCGTGCTGATTACAATTGCAATTTATATCCTGGTTTCCCTTGTAGCAGTTGGTAACCTGCTGCCAAGTGAAATAAGCAAATATAAAGAATATGCACTCGCTGCTGCTGCAAAGCCTTTTCTCGGCCACGCAGGTTTTGTATTAATAGGGGTTGGTGCATTATTGTCAACTGCTTCAGCAATTAACGCTACATTGTTTGGAACGGCGCGCCTCGGGGAGGTGATGGCAAAGGATAAGGAACTCCCCCTGGTTTTTTCGATCAAGGAGCGCACCCGGGATATCCCCTGGGTCAGTCTGTGTATTATTTCCGGACTTACATTGGTTTTTGTAAATCTTGGAGATCTTACGGTAATTTCATCTTTTGCCAGTTCCACTTTTCTGTTAATTTTTGCCAGTATAAATTTATCGGCGTTTCGGTTGCGTAAAAAAATCGGGATCAGCACACTGTCATCCTTAAGCGGCGTATTGTTATGCCTTGTATCATGGCTGGTATTGTGTGGATATCTGTGGCAGCATGGTCGTAACAGCATGATCTGGATAGCGGTATTCTATCTCGGGACGGCAATAGTTGAGCTCCTGTTCAGCGAGAGACGTATTTTTATCCGGAAAGGATAGCTTCTGATTAAGCATGCCATGCATGTATTATATATGGCTTACTCTAATGTTTAAAGGATTGTGATATATGAAAAAACATCATCATGCATTACACGATAACGCAGTACATCAACTAAGATCAAAAGTATCAGTCAAGCATATGTTCAAGGTATTTTTTTGTATCTTACCGTTTCTGCTGCGATAGCCGGCTGGATTGATTATAGCAGTTCAGCTCGGCCAGCCATACTTTTACAACAGTCAGACTACGAAAGTGGAAAGATAAAACATAGTGGATTAAAAAATATTACATGATAAATTGAAATATTTTTATTAACTTTATAGGTGATCAGAAATGACTTTAAACGCAAATGATGTAATTGTACCGATGGATGTTCCCAGAGACGTTCGTGAAATTTATATAAAAAATTATATGTCTATTACCCGGGAAAGTGGGAGGCTGATGCTTTTTGCGGGGGATCAGAAGGTAGAGCATTTAAATGGCGATTTCTATGGTGAACAAGTTCATCCCGATGATAATGATCCTG
>WFQS01000086.1 GCA_015486915.1 Desulfobacteraceae bacterium | reverse complement strand
CTGCAATACCAACCTGGGCAACAATAAGGGTGTTTCTGCCAATGATTACATTATGAGCTATGTGCACGAGGTTATCGGTTTTTACGCCTTTCCCGATCCATGTTCTTCCAAATGTGCCCCTGTCAATGGTATTACAGGCACCTATTTCCACGTCATCATCAATCCGGACAAAACCTGCGTGGGGAATTTTTTCATGTTTTTCATGATCCGGCGTAAAACCAAACCCATCGCTTCCAATTACAGTATTGGAATGTATGATAACCCTCTTTCCTATGATACTCCTCTCCATGATACTGACATTGGGCTTGATTATGGAGTCATCTCCAATGGTAACATTATCTTCGACATAAACACCGGGCATAAGACATACTCTGGCACCAATTACAACGCCATCACCTATGGTTACACCTGAATGCACTGTAACTTCTGTGCCAAAAACAAAGTCCTCTCCAATTTGCGCCACAGGAGATATAAAGGATCTGCTCTCCTTCTGCGGATAAAACAGGGAAACTATCCTGAAAAAATGTAATTTCGGGTTTTCCGACAATAAAATCGAGCATTGGAGACTGTCAGTATCTAAATCTCCATGATTTACAGGAACAATTACGGCACCGGCATCTGTATCACTTAGATGCTTTAAAAATTTTATGTCAGATGCAAAGGTAATATCATGGGATGATGCATCATCAAAGGCTGCAACACCACAAATTTTTCTATTTTCATCACCTATTATCGGTGCATTAATTTTTTCAGCGAGGTATTTAAGTGTAAAACTCATTTTTTAACGGCTGTTTTATTGTATTCCTTTATCACTTCATCGGTAATATCCATTGACTTGGGATAATACATTGCTCCTGCTTCATTTCTTTCCAGGATCAGCTTAAACCCTTCTTTCTCCCCTATTTTTCTCACAATATCAAGCACGTCATTTTTTATCTTTGTAATGGAACGAGCCTCCATTTGCTTAAACTGCTGTGCATAACTGGCTTTAATTGTTTTAAAATCATTTATTTTAATTCTTATATCACGCTGCTTTTCCAGAAATTTTTCTTTTGTCATGACAAGGGATTCACGATCCAGAGCTTTTTTTAATTTCTCTATTTCTTTTCCCTTTTTCTTTAAAGAATTTTCCAGCTCCTTGCCTTTTTTATCAACTGCTTTTTTTGCAATTTTACCTGGACTTGATGTGGATACAACCTTTTGAAAATCAACAATACCTATTTTAAATTCACCTGCTGCAAAAGAAAAACCTGTGCTGCAGAAAAAAGCAACCATTACAGCGAGACAAAAAACACTTGTCCGTCCAAGGCTAATCTGTACTCTTTTTATTTTTTCCATTTTATTTTACCTGTCCTCCTTTTTGTCCTGATTTAATCAAAATTAATTTAAAATAATGCTTCCAAACTTTTTGTTGAGAGGCTAAACCGGGTTAAACCAGCTTGGCCTCATGGCCGTTATATTAAAATGTTGTACCCATGGAGAAATCCCATCTTCCTTTTCCGGATTGATACTGATGGCCATTTAATACTATCCCATATGCAATTCTGATGGGTCCCATGGGAGAGTACCATCTTAAACCAAATCCATAACTTGAATAAAGGTCTCCGAGATCAACGTTCTCGCCTTTTCTATAGACATCTCCTGAGTCATAGAAACCGACACCTATGAGTTTTAGTTTTTCAATAAGTGGAAATGTAATTTCAGCGTTAAATTGTACAAGTTTATCACCACCTATCTGTACTGGATCTCCATCTTTGCTGGCGTCAATATCCCGCCAGCCATATCCCCTGACGGAATCTATACCGCCAAGGTAAAAACGTTCATAATCTATATCAATGGATTTTTTTGTTCTGTCATCAAGATAACCAGCTTTTCCATGGATGAAACCTGTAAATTTCCAGAACAGTGGATGGTACCAACCTGTTTCTGCAATATACTTGGTAAATTCTATTTCTCCTCCAATGGGACTTCCTGCATATTCAATGGAAAAACTGTGATGTGACCCCTCTGTGGGATTAAACAGATCATCCCTTGAATCATAATTTATTGAGGCAGTAATACTGCTTGTAATATATTTTCCAGGAGTTACATCAGTACGTGCTGAATCAACATTGGTAATTTTAAAATCATCAAAACTGTATTTAAGCCCGACAAAAGTATAATCCTGTATCTTATAGCCTGTTCTTATTGAAATTCCTTTGCTGTTTCTATTATAATAGTCATAATCATATTCCCAGTTGTAAAGGTCAAAGCCCGCTGAAAGTGGAATGTCAAAAAGCCATGGTTCTGTAAAACTAAAGATATATTTATTTGAAATACTTGATAACTGTGCCTGCAGCGTGAGTGTCTCACCCTTGCCGAGAAAATTTTTCTGAGATATGGAGGCCATGGCAAAAGCCCCATCCTGGCCGCTGTAGCCACCGCCAAAGCTGAAAGCACCTGTGGATTTTTCAGTTACATCAATGTCTAAATTAATGAAATTATCTTTATCTGTTTTTGAGGTCTTTACATTTACATTATCGAAATAATCCAGTCTTTTAATATTTTTGATGCTTCTCTGTATTCCGGTTCTTGTATAAAGTTCCCTTTCATAAACTTTAAGTTCACGTCTGATAACCTTATCCCGGGTTTTTGTATTACCTGTAATCATTATCCTGTTAAAATAAACAGGTGCTCCTTTCTTCATGGTAAAAATAATATTAATTTTTTTATTCTTGACGTCGCGCTTTATTGAAGGAGCGGCTTCTGCATTTGCAAAACCTTTATCAGCATATATATCGGTCAGGGTAAGAACACTTTTTCTTAAAGCGTCTCTTGAAAAAACAGTGTTCGGTTTCAGGCCTGTTTTTCCCAGCATTTTTTCTTTAGAGATAAGAAAATCTCCTTTAAAATCAATTTTTCCTATTCTGTACTGCTCTCCCTCTTTAACTTTGAATTTAATATAAATGCCCTTTTTTTTATACTTAATCTCCGGATCTGAAATTGCTGCATCCACAAACCCGTGATCCTTATAATAAGCCTCTATTCTGAACACATCCTGGTCGAGCACTGTTTTATCCAAGTCTCCGGATGATGTGATCCAGGAAAAAAATCCTTTTTCTTCAGTTTTCATAACTTTTTTCAATTTTTTATCTGAAAAATGTTTATTACCTTCAAAACTGATTTTTCTGACTTTTATTTTTTCCCCCTCTTTGATGTTGAAATTCACATCAGCCTGGTTATTCGCAAGCTTCTCTATTGTGTAATTGATAATACTGTTATGATAATTTTTATCAGTGTATAGTTTTTTAATCCGTTCAACGTCTTCATTGAGCGTGAAAATATTTAAAATTGACCCTGTTCCTGTATGGACGACATCCTTTAAATCTTTATCCTCATAAACACGGTTTCCTTTAAATCTTATCTCTCTTACAGTTGGTTTTTCAGTTACAATAAAAACAAGGTCTATGCCTTTATCACTTTGTTTACTCTCAACTCTGATATCTTCAAAATAGCCCATTTTATATATCTTTTTTAAATTGATGGAAACATCATCAGGGCTCAAAATATCACCGGGCTTAAGTGTGAGGTTATTCAGTATTGCATCGGACTCTATTCTTTTATTCCCGGCTATGGTAATTTTCGTTATGATTTTTTTATTAAAAAGATTACCTGCAATCTGTGTTGTAAGATCTTTGACAGAAGAAAAAAGATTCTCAACATCTTTTGCCTCTGAATAAAAAGATACTGGAAGGGCTGTATCAAAGGAATCGATCATCTCAGCATCAATACTGACTTTTCCGCCAATAGCAAAAATACTGCCCCATATAAGGTGGTCAACGCCGTATTGTATTCCGATACGCCTTAATTGAACAGGGTCATTATAAATGCCTGATTCCACTTTATTTAGCCGGATAATTTCAGAGCCAGCTTTTTTAAGGTTATCTGCAATCATATCCGGAATAATTTTTCCAAGATTTTTGATTTTATCATCGGAATGAACTGTAAAGGGAATAATTCCTATTTTTATTTTTTCACCGGCAAATGAATTAACGGGAAAAATAAAAGCATAACCCAGCAAAACAACAATTAAAAAAACAAAGCTGACAGACCTGGTAAAATTTTTTAAAAAAATATCTTTTTCCATATTATCAATCATCCTGTTAATGGTTACATTTTTCTAGGCCGGCATTTAACCCTGATTTTCCATTCAGCTAAGCCTGACCAAAGTTTTGCAGTTTTAGCTTCAACGTTATACAGCTATGACTCTTCCCTTATCAATGGTAACTTTTTTTTCCATAAGATCGGCAAGTCCTGCATTGTGAGTTACAACAACCATTGTCATGCCAAGTTCTTTATTAAGATTCATGAGGAGTTCATGAACCTCATCGGTGTTTTTTTGATCAAGATTTCCAGTCGGCTCATCGGCAAGAAGCATGGCAGGATTGGTAACGAGTGCCCTTGCAAGTGCAACACGCTGCTGTTCACCTCCGGACAACTCCTCTATCCTGCAGAATAATTTTTTTCCAAGTCCCACTCTTGACAGAACAGCCTTTGCTGATTCTCTTGCTTCCTGTTTTTTTTTTCTGTTCAGCATGCAGGGAATCATCACATTTTCTGCGGCTGTAAACCCCTGTAAAAGATGGTGGAACTGGAACACAAAACCTATTTTAGTATTCCGGAAAAGGGCCAGTTTTTCATCTTCCATGGAAAATAATTCTTGACCCATAAAAAAAATTTCCCCCTTATCAGGCTTATCAAGTGTTCCTATGATATGAAGCAGGGTCGATTTGCCTATACCCGAGTTGCCTACAATTGCGATGGTATCACCCTTATATATATTAAAATCAACATCGCTTAATATTTCAAGCCTTGTGTCTCTACCCTTTTCCGTATCCCGGGTTCCGGCAATATTAAATCCTTTTGAAATTGATTTCATGGCCATTAAAACTTCTTGTGCCCCATCATCCATAACGAAGAGCCTCAACTGGATTTGTTGCAGATGCTTTAAAAGAAGGGTAAATTGTAGCAAGAAAGCATAAAACCATGGCTGCAATGGATATGAAGAAAACATCCGTGAATTCGAGCTGAACGGGAAGTGTTGAAAAAGGATAAGCTGCCGGAAGTTTAATAAATTTATATTTCTGCAGGACAAGACATGCGGCAATTCCTGCCATGGTTCCCGTAAATGTTCCGAAAAAACCTATTACAACACCCTGGATCATGAATATCCTTCTTATTATTCTGTCAGTGGCGCCCATGGCTTTTAACACAGCAATATCCTTTGCCTTTTCCATAACCATCATTATGAGTGCACTTGCTATATTAAATGCCGCCACAAGGACAATCAGGCTCAGGATAATAAACATTGCAGTTTTTTCAAGTTTTAAGGCGGAAAAAAGACTTTTATTGATTTCCATCCAGTCCTTTGCATAAAAAGGATATTTCAAAAATGATAAAATAGATTTTTTTACTTCCCCTGCAGAAAAGATATCATCCACCCACACTCCAAGGGCGGATACCCCGCCCCTCATTCCCATTAATTTTTGGGCTTCATTAAGGTGAATATAGGCAAGGGAATTATCATATTCATACATGCCGGACTCAAAAATACCTGTAACCTTAAACCGCTGCAGGGCTGGAATATGCCCCACAGGTGAAATCATCCCGTTGGGAGCCATGAGAACAATTCTGTCACCTTTTCCAACACCAAGATGAAGGGCAAGCTCTTTGCCGAGAATAATTCCGGGCAGTTCTCCGTTCTTCTTACCCGTGACAAGTTTGTCTTTAAGCTGCTTAACGGAAAATCCCCTTATAAGGCTGAAATTATTTTCAGGTTCAATTCCTCTTATAACAGCACCTGACATGGCACGGGAAGTCCTTATCATGGTCTGTGCAAAAACAATGGGAGATACAGCTTTAACACCCTTGACATTATTTATCTTTTTAATTTGTTTTTGATAATTATACAAAGGTCCTGAACTTTTCATGACAAGTATATGGGGCTCAACACCAAGTATCCTTTTCCTGAAATCAGTTTCAGAACCACTCATCACTGCAATCACAATGACAAGAGCCATAACTCCAACAGCCACCCCTGCTATGGAAAAAAATGTGATAAGAGAAATAAACCCTTCTTTTCTCTTTGCCCTTAGATACCGGCCTGCTATGAAAAGTTCGAGAGACATGGATAATTTTTTAAGAACTCTTTTTCATATGGGGGAAAAGGATAACTTCCCTTATGGATGGAGAATTGGTCAAAAGCATAACAAGACGGTCTATGCCGATACCTTCTCCCGCTGTTGGAGGCATACCGTATTCCAAGGCTTCAATGTAATCGGAATCCATTATATGTGCTTCGGTCTCCCCCTCTTTACGCTGGGCTGCCTGGTCAAAAAATCTGTCGTACTGGTCAGATGGATCATTTAATTCGGAAAATCCATTGGCAATTTCCTTGCCTGCTATAAAAAGTTCAAATCTGTCGGTTAATTCCGGGTTATCATCGTTTTTCCGTGAAAGGGGAGAAACCTCTACCGGATAGCCTGTTACAAATGTAGGCTGGATAAGATTGGGTTCAACAAGGGAGTCAAAAAGCTTGGTTAAAATTTTTCCATGCCGTTCTTTTTTTGTGATGGTTATTCCTTTTTTTTCAGCAAATGCAAGCAGAGCTTCGGTATCATCAAGGATGTTTTTACTCACCCCGCCTATTTCAACAAGGGAGTCCATCATGGGAAGCCTTTTCCATTTTCCGCCAAAATTGATAACATCTTCCTGGTACTCAAATTTTTCTGACCCTGTAACCTCTTTTGCCACATGTGCAAACATCTCTTCGGTAAGATCCATTAGATCTTCATAATTCGCATATGCCTGATAGAATTCAACCATGGTAAATTCAGGATTATGTTTTGTTGATACACCTTCATTCCTGAAATTGCGGTTTATTTCAAACACCTTTTCAAATCCGCCCACAACAAGTCTTTTTAAATAAAGTTCAGGTGCTATACGCAGAAAAAGTTCCATTCCAAGTGCATTGTGCCATGTTTTAAAAGGGGTTGCCTCGGCTCCTCCGGGCAGAGGCTGCATCATGGGAGTTTCCACCTCCATGAAATCCTTTTCTTCAAAAAATTTGCGAAGGACACTTACAGTTCTGCTTCTCTTTATAAAAATATCTTTTGTGCCGTTATTCATGATAAGATCAAGATAGCGCTGGCGGTATCTTTTTTCAGGGTCTTTTATCCCGTGAAATTTTTCAGGAAGGGCTCTTACTGCTTTGGAAATCAAACGGAACTCTTTGGCCAGAATGGTTTTTTCTCCGGTTCTTGTTTTAAATAAAGGCCCGGTTATTCCGATAAAATCTCCAACATCAAGTTTTTTAAAAAGATCATAATCTTTATCTCCGATGGTTTTTTTCTGGAGGTATCCCTGAATCTGTCCTGTCCGGTCTTTAAATCTTATAAAAGAAGATTTCCCGAATTTATTCACAGCCATCATTCTACCGGCTACGGAAAAATTTTTGCCGTCTTCGCCCATAACCTCGGGATTATCATCAATTATCTGGTTTAATTCCTTAATGGTTGCGGTCACCCTGAAATCATTTGGGTAAAGGGAAACACCACTGTCTTTTAATTCCTGAATTTTTTGCTTTCTTATTTTGAGCAGTTTATTTGATTCTTCCATTTTAAATAGTTTCTTTTCTTTTTGTATTTGAAACAGAACGTAAATTTATTACGTCTATTTCATCTTTTTGTTGTGGGCTGATGCAGAGCAGATCCAAATCAGCCTGATGGATGCTATAATGTTTTTTATAAGAAACTCCTGCAAAATACTCTGAATTATTAGAGTTTCTATATTTGTCAGAATCTTTTTTATTGTACAAAAAGTAGTCTAATTAACCTATTTAATGTTGATGTGTCAAGATTTTTTAAGTTTGTGCGGTTTGCAGAATCAATGTGAAAACAGTCCCTTGATGCTGTATATTTTCAAAACCAATCATTCCATTGTATGAGTCAATCAGCCTGTGGATAATGGAAAGTCCGAGGCCGGTACCATTTGTTTTTGTGGTGAAAAAAGGGTCAAACACAAATTTTAAGTCCTTTTGTTTTATGCCGCACCCGTTATCAATTATTTTCAGATGCACCTGGTTATTTCTCGGACTGCTCAGTATAATACGGATCTCACCCTTATTTTCAATGGCTTCTGCTGCATTTTTTAAGAGATTCCAAAGAATTTGTTTAAAATCATCGGGGTCCATGAACAACCATACTTTACGGTAGAGTTTCAATTTTATATCTATTCTGCCGGAGCACAGCGGATCTTTTCTAAAAAGCTCTACTATCTCTTCTATGACCTGATCAGCTTTAAATTTTATTTTTTCCCCTGCTTCAGGTCTTGCAAATGCAAGGAAATCCGATGTTATCCTTGAAAGTCTTGCAGTTTCTCTGAGCACTATCTGCATTAATCTGTAATTGGATGAACCCGCCTTCACATTTTCCTGTAAGAGTTGAATGGAACCGGAAAGAGAGGCAAGTGGATTCCTGATTTCATGGGCCATGGAAGAGGCAAGTTCATCTATGACAGACATTCTTTCAACCCTTTTTAAATGCCCTTCCATAATTTTAAAATCACGTCTTGCCCTTTTCGCCTCTGCTGCAAGCAGTCCCGTTAACAGGGAAACTGCAAAACATGCAATGATAATAATAAAAATTCTGTAAACAACATAATACCATGGAATTGAAAAAATAAAAGGATCGTGACTGCCAAAGGGAACGATGACACCATAGTATTGAAGATCAATTAATACCCCATACTCAATACCGCATAAAGCAGCAATTATCATGCTCCCTCTTTGAAGCAGCATTATACTCGCGCCCATTATAACAAGGAGGTAAAGAAAGGTGAAAATACTTGCAAACCCGCCAGTAATAAAAATAATTGCTGTAATAAAGAAAGAATCACAGACAAGTTGAAAATAGGCAGAAAAAACACCGGTTTTTAATGCAGGCAGCAAAAGCAGATAAATAATTGAGAATAAAAAAAGAAGGCCTGACAACCCGTAAAGAAATAAAAAAGGCTGGGCGGTAAAAGGCGTTCCACCCTCTCTGCAGAAAACAAAGGTGGAAGATAAGAGGATAACCGCAAAGATTATTCTAAATGCTATAAGCCATTTAATCTCATGAATAATATGGTTATTATCTGTATTGATTATTGTATTCAAATTAAACTATGATCCTACTACTCCTGCCATTTTAAAAATAGGAAGATACATGGCTATAACAAGTCCGCCTATCACCGTACCAAGGAAAACCATCATGAAAGGTTCTATCATATCAGTAAGGTTCTTGACGGCCTGATCAACTTCATCATCATAAAAATCAGCAATTTTTTCCATCATCGTATCAAGAGCTCCTGTGGACTCTCCCACAGCTATCATGGAGCATACCATGGATGGGAACACTCCGCTTTCAAGAAGAGGATCTGCCATTGACCGACCTTCTGAGATCCCCTGCTTCACGTCCAGCATGGCAAACTCAATGGTTTTATTTCCAGCTGTTTTTGCAACAATTTCCAATGCTTCGAGAATTGAAACCCCGCTTGACATCATTGTTCCCATGGTTCTGGTAAATTTTGAAACAGCAACTTTTTTTATCAGTATCCCGAACACAGGCAGTTTTAGAAACAGATCATCCATTATTATCCTGCCTTTTTTTGAAGCATATATTTTTTTAAAAACAAAAACAGCAATAACAACAGTTCCGATTATATACCAGATTTTATGGATGACAAAGTTACTCAAGCCAACGACAAGCAGGGTGGGAGTTGGAAGGGATGATCCGAAATCTGCAAACATTTCGGAGAAGACCGGTATTACAAAGACAAGAATTATACCAACGACAATCACAGCGATAGCCAATGTAATGGCAGGGTATGTCATGGCACCTTTTATCTGTTTTTTCAATTTTGCCATTTTTTCCATGTAAGCTGAAAGCCGTCTTAAAATAATATCTAAAATTCCGCCTGCTTCTCCTGCAGCAACCATATTGATAAAAAGCTCATTAAAAATATTTGGAAATTTTTTTAAAGCATCGGCAAAGGTTTCTCCAGCTTCAATGGATTCCTTGATTTTTTTCAAAACTTTTTTAAAACTTGGATTTTCCTGCTGTTCATACAGGATTTCAAGGCATTGAAGAAGTGGTAAACCGGCATCAATCATCGTTGAAAACTGCCTTGCAAAGATAATAACATCCTTGTCCTTAACTTTAGGCTGCATAAAAGCAATGTTTTCAAAAAGATCTTTTGGCTTTTGTTTTATTTTAACAGGGGTAATCTTTCTTCTCTGAAGGGCTGACCTGACCTGTTCGGCGGTCTCAGCCTCCATTTCACCTTTTACTTTTCTGTTTTTTGGATTTTTACCTTTCCATATAAAAGCAGTCATTATTTATATTCCTTAATAAAAATCTGCTGTTCTCTTTAGGATCGAAAATTTTATAAGTTGAACGAAATTGCTTGTCTTCTTTTCCCATCTACTTCGTTGCATCAAAGGCCGAATACGTTGAGTATGCAACCTTTAATGCGCCTTGTACATGGGGTAAGAATTCTGCGCTATTTCTGTTCAACTTATTTCATCTCCGATCCTTAGAACATGTTGATCTCAATGACAAAATAGTATCATCTCATAAAGTTGGAAACATAGTATATGTCATTTTCATCAGTGTCAAATTTATTGTAGAATATTTACTGAAAAACGTAGTTCTGTAACAGCCTGTTGAAAAAGAATAGTTTGATTTTGCTGCCCTGTAACTGTATATATTACAATTGCAATGTATCATTGCTGGTTTGTTTATTGTTTATAAAACAGATAATGCGGAGCGAGGTTTTCTTCTCGAAATACATAAATCCCTATACGGTTCAATGTAAAAACAATAAGATAATAAAGTGAAGTTTTTATGAAATTTTATGATTAAACACTTGAAACATATTATTTATATTATTATCAGCTCCTGGGTTTTGTACTGCCGGACCCTTCTATGCCATGGCAGGGGGAATTATTTATGATAAATATTGCATATGTCCTGGGAGCTTTTCTGTTTGCGTTTTTGATCTCTCTTTTTGTGATACGTTTTGTGCTGCCGGGATTTGCAAAAATTGTTAAAGGGCCTTATCTTAACACAACTCTTAAGAATTCTTATGTGGATACAGCAGAGAAATTACACATAGAGCCTGGTGACATTGGAATTGCCCATACATTTCTCCGTCCCTCGGGAAAAATAATTATAAATAATAGAAAAATAGATGCAATAACAAGGGGGGAATTTATTGAAAGGGGAAAGCCCGTTGTAATTGACAGCATTGAACAGAATCATGTTATTGTAAGGCTTGAGAGTCCATAATTCTGGCCGAATCAGTCCCGAAAAAAATAAAATTTGACAGAGAGCATTGAGCGAAAGTTTGCAGCCAATGGAGATTTTAAATTAGCCCTGTTTATTGTTGGTTTGAAAAGGATTCCTGTGATGAAAACGTACATACTGCCTGTTTTTCTTCAGATAATCGGTTTTTTTGTCATCATGGCGGAAATTTTTATCCCCTCATTCGGGATATTAACTGTTCTTGCCATTTGCATATTTTTTTATTCCCTTTACACGGTTTTCACATCCGTTTCCGCAACAGCCGGAATAATTTTTACAGGTGTTGATGTTGTTATTATTCCTGTGATGATTATTATTGGAATTAAGATACTTTCCGAATCCAAACTGACACTTAAACTGAGATTATCAAAACAGGACGGGGTGGTTTCCCAGGAAAAGGGAATTGAAACTTTTATTAATAAGGAGGGGAAAGCTGTAACGGATCTTCGTCCCGCAGGAATTGCCATGATTGACTCGAAAAGACTTGATGTGGTCACAGATGCAGAATATATTGATGCAGGCACTCCGGTTATTGTAACAAATGTTACTGGCAACCGGATTGTTGTTGAAAAAATTAAATAACTGGAGGTGTCTAAGATGGATTTTATGGTTGTTTTGTTTATTATTGCAGGTGTTGTCGGTCTTGTTGTGTTTTATTTTATATTTGCTTACCTGGCACTGTGGGTACAGGCCCTGGTCTCAGGTGCAAAGGTGGGACTGATAAATATAATTTTCATGAGATTCAGGAAAGTTCCGCCCAAACTCATTGTTGAATCCAAAATCATGGCGGTTAAAGCGGGCATTGATATTCCAACGGACAGTCTTGAATCCCATTTCCTTGCAGGGGGCAACGTAAGCAGGGTTGTGCAGGCACTCATCGCTGCTGATAAAGCCAATATAGAACTTCCATTTAACCGTGCCGTTGCCATTGATCTTGCAGGCAGGGATGTGCTTGAAGCTGTACAGATGTCCGTTAACCCCAAGGTCATTGAAACTCCTCTTGTGGCAGCCATGGCAAAGGACGGTATCCAGTTAAAGGCCATATCAAGGGTAACGGTAAGGGCAAATATTGACCGGCTTGTTGGAGGAGCAGGAGAAGAAACAATACTTGCAAGGGTAGGGGAGGGCATTGTAACCACAATAGGATCTGCTGTCACCCACAAGGAAGTCCTGGAAAATCCCGATATGATTTCAAAAACTGTCCTGAAAAAAGGACTTGATGCCGGAACTGCCTATGAAATTTTATCCATTGATATTGCAGATGTGGATGTGGGTAAAAATATAGGTGCAGAGCTTGAAACGGACAGGGCAGAGGCAGATAAGAAAATTGCCCAGGCAAAAGCCGAGGAAAAGCGTGCCATGGCCTATGCCCAGGAGCAGGAGATGAAGGCAAGGGTACAGGAAATGCGCGCAAAAGTTGTTGAAGCAGAAGCACAGGTGCCCCTTGCAATGGCAGAAGCGTTCAGAAGCGGTAACCTCGGGGTCATGGATTATTATAAAATTCAGAATATTTCTGCTGATACGAAAATGAGAGACCAGATTGCGACACCGGAAGCAGATTCTGAAAATAGAACATAAAATAACACCATTAAAAATTCAGGCCGGTATTGATCGGTTTTTCAGAGGATTGAACAATGAAATTTGATCCATCCATAATATTTTTTGTGATTATTGCTTTTTTTGTCCTACCTTTGGT
>WFQS01000085.1 GCA_015486915.1 Desulfobacteraceae bacterium | reverse complement strand
TGACGGGCTAATTTAAATATACTATACGGCAGGGTGGTGTGTTTGTCAATTTTAGGTTTTTCGCAGCTCTTGTTTTTTAGATTCATCTGCATGATTTATCGTTGCTTTTGTTAGTTTATTTTTAGAGGCTATCGTTTAGGGTCACTGGTTGCAGGGGTTGCTATAAAGTTTGTTGGTGCAACAATGATTGTTAAACTAAAACATTCCAAAAAAAACTGAGACCCCTGCAATCCAGTGCAACCTTATTGTTATCTTTTTATTTTAATTCAAGTAGTTATCCAAAAATATTCGAGGTTTGAAAACCTCTATTTCTTGGTATCCAGAAATTTTCAATAAATGCTTGTCTCCACTCACGATGATTTTACTTTTGCTCCCCAATGCACAAGATATGAACATATTATCATCTGGATCTTCACACACTGAGACTTCTAATCCTTGAGTGTTAACCATTTCTGCATGTATTGTAAATAATGCAAGAATTTGAGAAATTTCTACACTTGGAAATTTCTCTGACAGCTCTTCTGCGACCCTATGATATTCAGCAAGAATTTCTTTAGATACAGCGATTTGAATTTTACCTTCCTTCCATGCTTTTAGAATTCGATAAGGTGGCCCTGAAAAGAAAATACCTGATATCAAAACGTTGGTATCCAAAATTATCTTCATGTTTCAACCCGGGCTTTTTTTATGGCATTTTCAATGTCTTTTTTTCTAATTCCCGCATTTTTGGCTGATTTGCGTGCTTTTGCAATAAGGCCATCAAATGCCTCGATTTTTGGTGCTGAAATATTCTTTAAAATCACAACATCTTTGTCACCCAGCACGACAAATTGTGCACCAGGCTTCAAATGTAATTTAGCGCGTATACTTTCAGGGATTACCACTTGACCTTTAGAGGATAATTTTGTTGTTGCAATACCAGCCATAATTTTCTCCTTTTAAATTTTTCTTACTGGTAAGATTTTAAACTATTATGTTTTTATTTGCAAGTGGTGATTACATCATGGTGTTTTAAAGTGGACCCCATGTCAAGACCGTTTTGTGATTTTTTAAGCTACATTTTCGATCCTATTTGGAAACGAAAGAGTGCCAATCCTTTTGTTAAATTCAATTTTCTTTGACCTCATTGTCAGCAAGGTCTTGAAATTTGATCTTGCCCTGGTATAATACCGCTGCCAGCTCGGAGGATAGGGCAATGCTGGGAAGCAACCTGAGCGCCGCGCTGGTGACTGAAGCATGGGAGGCGGTGTCGGCTGGTGCTGGTACCGCCTTTCATCTCGCTCCCATGCTTTGGTCCCTATGCGTTAAATCCCGGGGGTTGGGGGCTGCCCCCAATCCAATAAGATAGAATTCCTTTTAACTTTTAATGGACTGCCCCCAATAAATCGATTCGGGTGTCTTGTATTGCAATGCCTGGTGAATCCTCTCCGTATTATAAAATTTAAAATATTGTTTTAATGAGCTTTGAGCATCTCTCATGGTCTTATAATCCTTCAGATAAACTTCCTCGTATTTTACGGTTCGCCACAGGCGCTCGACAAAAATATTGTCCAATGCACGACCCTTGGAGTCCATGCTAATCTGAATGTGGTTCTCCTGCAAGGGCTTTAAAAAATTTGTTGCTGTATACTGGGAACCCTGATCTGTGTTGAAAATTTCCGGCTTAGAGATATTCAATGCCTCTTCCAGAACATCAACGCAGAATGTGTTTTCAAGGGTATTACTGAGCCGCCATGATAATACATATCTGCTGAACCAGTCGATCACCGCTGTTAAATATGCGAAACCTTTCCCAATTCTTATGTATGAGATGTCGGTGCTCCAAACATGATCGGGACGTTTAATTTGTACATCCCTCAGTAAATAAGGGTAAACTTTATGTTCTTCATTCCTCCTGGATAATTTGGGTTTGGGGTAGATGGCTTCTATCCTCATCAGTCGCATCAACCGCTGAACCCGTTTACGGTTTATTTTATAACCCTGCTGATTCAGCCAGGCTTTCAGTCTTCTACTTCCATAAAATGGAGTTCTTGTATGCTGCTCATCAATCAGATCCATCAGAGACAGCGTGTACGGATCTGTCGGCCTCGGATGATAATAGAGTGCACCTTTAGACACCCGTAGCATATCACATTGTTTGTTAATACTGATTTCTGGATGCCCTTTATCTATCAGGTGTCTACGGTCAGGAACGAATTGTATCAACCTTTTTTTTTAGCCAGTCATTCTCTACTTCGAGCTGACCGATCTTTTGGTATAAGACTTCTATTAATTTTTGATCATTATTCCCTTTCTTTTTTGTTGTTGAAAGAATTCCTGGTAATCCTTCTATAGCCTCCTTCTTCCATCTTGTGAGCAGTGAGCGATGAACCTCATACCTGGATGATAATTCTGCAACTGTCTCTTGTTCTTTGATAACATCAACGACTACTTTGGCTTTGAATTTTCCACTGTAATTTTTTCTCATGGACCTCCTTTTCTGGTGTCAACTTGAACCTGCTTTTACCACTTGTTTTGTAGCTTAGCAACTGGTTCAGATTTTGGGGTCCATTATACCGTTATAGTGGACCCCGAAAACTGGACAATGTGTTAAGATAAAGAATAACAATCCAAAAAGGGGGATCATTTTGAAACGAAAAAATTTCGCAAGTCTTTAAAAAATACTTCAATTTTTATAAATATGAACGGCCTCATCAGAGTTTTGACGGACAAACGCCAGCAGAAATATATTATGGCAAAAATCAGTTGAAATTGGCAGGATGATGAAAATGATATATCAAAAAACCCGCTCCAGCGAAAGCCAACCC
>WFQS01000084.1 GCA_015486915.1 Desulfobacteraceae bacterium | reverse complement strand
TTCAGGACAGGGGATCGGGTCATACATAAAAGAAACAATTATGATCTTGGTGTGTTCAACGGCGATATAGGGGTTATTGAGCAGATAAATAATCTTGATCTCACCTGTGTGATATCATTTTTCCCTGACAATAGAAAAGTACAGTACAAAAGGGAAGATATAATGGAGCTTGATCTTGCCTATGCAATTACAATACACAAATCCCAGGGAAGTGAGTTTGAAATAGTAATCATTCCCGTTCTTACCCAGCATTTTAAAATGCTGTTCCGCAATTTGATTTATACGGGAATCACAAGGGCAAAAAAATTAGCTGTTTTTGTGGGAACCCGAAAGGCCCTTGCCATGGCAGTTAAAAATCAGGATGTCACCCGGCGCCAGACCGCTTTAAAATTTCTTCTGCAAAGGGAAAAATAAAATTTTGTATCCTCTATGCATTGCTCATGCCGCCACACAGAAAGGCATTAAAACTTTTCTTAGTGAGTCCACATGCGGATAACTTTAACCATTTTTTCATCATTCATAATTTGGTAAACAACTCTATGTTGAATATTTAACCTTCTTGAGCAGGCACCGGATAAATCTCCCACAAGTTTTTCGTAGAAAGGTGGCGTTTGATAAGGATTTTGGTTCAATATCTCACAATAAATCAAATAATCGGAGCTTTTTAACAATTCTCAATGAGCTTTTCAAATTCATCAAGAGAGTCAATCCTGAAAATATCTTTAAGAAGACTGGCAAGAAACTCTGTTGAATCAATACCATTTATTTTCTGTTCAATGCTCTTTTCAACATGATTAAACTTTGCCTGTACTGCCTCCAAAAGCATAGCTCTGTAGCCCTCCTGTCTTCCCTCCTGTATTCCTTCCTGTCTTAATTTTTCTGCAAGAGTCATGATAATATCCTCCTTTTCTGCGGACATATATTTGCCAACCATGTTTTTAAGATCCTCGGCTGTCATGTCATCACGGACATTAAAAACATATCTGATTAAAGGTTCAAAACTTTCAAGTCCTGATTCGCTTTCAATTACATCCTTAAGCAACTTCAGGATCTCTTCAAATTTATCCGGAAAGTCATGATTAAAAATATGCTTCAACATCATGAGTACAATCTTAAGTATTGCGGTTCCTTTGAGTTCATCATCAGCATATTCTGACAAATCGTACAAAAGCATCTCAAAATCAGGTATAAAAGGATAAAGTTCTTTGACCGGGCCTTTTATACAGGCTGAAAGCTGTGTTCCTGACCTGAATTTTTCTTTTCCATGATACAGCATTACCGGCAATATAATGGGCAGTTGTTTATCTTGGGTTTGTTTTATATGCAGTTCCCAAATTCTCAGAATGTATTTTAAAAGTTGAAACATTGGCAAAGTATCATTAAAACTTTTATGTTCCAGCAAAATATAAATATAACCTTCAGAACCTGCAAGATCAACCGTGTAAAGAATATCAGAAAAATATTCTTTAAGTTCCCGGCTTACAAAACTGTCTTTTGTTATTTTAAGAGTATCAAAATTCATAAATCCAAGAATGTTTTGAGGCAGATAATTAGAAAAAAATTCAACCGCATTGCTTTTATCAGACAATGCTGATTTAAAATATTTATCATGTGGATTGGATATAGTCTTCATACCGAGAACTGCTCCTTACGTTTGTTTATTTCTGATAACGTATAGAATATAAAGCATTATTAATAACGTTACAAGAATAATCAATTCATACAAACAAATATTTCCAGTAGGATTCCGGTGAAACAGGTGGCTGCAGACCTTTTTCATCGATGATGATTATCAACTCTATTTGGAGTTTAGGGAATTCCGGGGACATTCATGATAAATTTTGTCAAGGTGAAAATGGAAATTTCCCATCCGGAGCAATAATATCATTCAGGGAAGAGATCAACCTTGAGTAGATCACATATTTGCAGCTCTTTATTAACTATCTCAGGGAAGAGAGGCCTTTTTTCATCTATTTTGAAGTTCCCTAATATTTTGAATCGTAATTTCTCTTAGAGCACAGCATAGTCATTACCTGACTTGTTGACATTAATGTGAGAACCAAATCTTTGAATACGATACGTATCAAATCCTGACAATAGTTCCCTTGACCAAGTTTAAAAATCTGTTTATAAATAATTGCATGAAGCGCCTCTAAGAATCATAGATTCTGACGAATATGGGGTCGAGGACGCGAAGCCAACTCTTATTTTAAAAGGTGTTTTAAAGGAGTTTCAATATTTGTTGAGAGGCAGTCTGAAAGTCTTCAGATCTGCCTCATGGCAGTTATAA
>WFQS01000083.1 GCA_015486915.1 Desulfobacteraceae bacterium | reverse complement strand
GCCATGGGGCGGATCAGGATTCTCAAAATCGGTCTGATGGCTGTTGTAATAACAAATTTAAATAATAAGGAAAAATACAAAATGATTATTATCTCAAATGTGAATTACCCGCCTGAAAGTTCCCGCGAAATTGCCAAACGTTTTCTTACAGCCCCTGCTCTGCCTGATTTTTTAACCAAAAAAGGACCATTTGTTTCTTCAACAAGGGACAAAGGCATTCTTTCCATCACTTTTTATGAGGTGGACAACTCAAGGCTTGCAGAAGGACTCCAGGCCGTTTGCGACAGTCTTTCCATATATTTTGGTGTTCCCGGTTATACCTATGATATTGCCCCATATTTTGAATTTGAAGAGGGACTTCAGATACTGGGTTTGTAAGGGAACTTCCAAAAAAAATCATCTATTCAAAGAGGTCAAGCTGTTGCCCGGGCTGAAGAACCTTGTTATTTTTTCTAACCTTTGTGTTATTCGTAACATTTTCCTTAAGCTTGTCCTCTATATCATTTAGAAAAGGAGATTTTCCTTTTGCCATTATTTGATTGTATATTCTTCTTTTTTTTGCATATGTAAAACATAGTATTTCCTTTGCCCTTGTCATGGCAACATATAATAATCGTCTTTCTTCTTCAATATTTACCGAGTCCTGCTTAAAAAAAGTGAATGGAAGAAGTCCTGATTCGCATCCGGTAACAAATACAACGGGAAATTCAAGTCCCTTTGCAGCATGCATTGTCATGAGAGAAACTTTTTCAGCTTCAGGCTGCAATATTTCCGTATCCCTTTTAAGTGCAATTGATTCCACAAAATCATTTGCACTGCCGGTAAAATTTTCAGCCTCCAGTAAAATATAATCATAAATACCCTTGATTTTCTCATCAGAATTTATTGTGGAGATAATTCCCGAGTCTTCTGCTGTTATTTTTATGATATCTGCTGCATTTTTCCCTTTGATCTTTTTTGCAAGTGTTTTTAGAGCCAGGGCACCTGAAGCGATACTCTGCGCATAATTTTTCCTTATTTTTAAAGGAAAATCCTCTGCAAGAACTGAAACTGCATTTCCAGGAAAACTGTCAAGGCTGTAAAGCCATTGAACAAGTATTTCCATTGTCTTTTTACCGGGCCTTGTCTTTCCCGGAATGGATAATATTTCAATGGCAGTTTTAAAATCATTTACACTTCCTCTTTTGAGAAGTGTCTTTATTATTGAAAATATTTCCTTTATTCCTTTTTCCAAAAGAAAGTTATCCCTGTCAGCAGTCTGGAATGGAATTCCAGCCTTTTCAAAAATTTCGGAAAAAATTCTGCTCTGATTCTTTGTACGGTAAAGCACGGCAAAATCAGAAAAAGAAAATTCCCTTTGATCTGATGCATCTGCCTTTCCTGCATCCATGGAAAACATGGAAATCCCTCCGGTCAATCTCTCAATTGTTTTTCCAACGATTACAGCCTCAGCTTTATCAGAGGCAGACTCCATTATCATCACCCTGCTTTTGCCTTTTATATCGGAAAAAATCTTTTCTTTTGTATTATGACCTGCTTCACCTGGATCTGTTGTAGTCCGGCGTGGTGTAATTTGATCTGCAGTACTTTTATTTGAACCGGTATATTTATTTATTTTGTTCTGTTCAGTTATTTCCTGTCCTGTTATCATCTGGAATGATGCTTCAAGAATGGTGTCTGTGGATCTATAGTTTCGTCTTAAACTGATCTTTTCAGCATCTGAATAGTCTGTTAAAAATTTTTTAAAATATCTGTTATCTGATCCCCTGAACCCGTAAATAGACTGGTCCGGATCTCCTATGACAAAAAGATTTTTACCACTGCCGGCAAGTATTCTGGTAAGAAGATATTGCCCCATGTTTATATCCTGATATTCATCAACAAAAATATATAAAAATCTCTGCCTGATCTTCTTCATAACATTTTCATCTGATTGAAGAAGGTTTAAGGTCATTACAATGAGGTCTTCAAAATCAACGGATCTCTGGTACAAAAGAAGTTCCTGATATTTCGACCAAATCTTTGACAATTGCAAAGACTCTTCATGGCTGCCGGTGATGGATTCAAGATCATCACCGGGGTTCAGGCAGTTCTGCTTTGCCGTTGATATCATCCTGTCGATTCTTTTAAGTAAGCCGGTTTTCTTTGTCTGCCCGTTTTCTTCAGTTACATGGTAAAATGCCTTTGTTATGAGCTCTTTTCTTGTTGTATCATCTGCAATGGAAAAATTAAAAGAACCATATTCCTTGAGTACCATCAGACAAAAGGAATGAAATGTCACCGTGCATACAGATGTTTTGGCAGCAGGACCGGAAAAAGCAGATATGCGCTGCTCCATTTCCTTCGCTGCCCTGTTGGTAAATGTCAGGGCAAGAATAAAGTCCGGTCTGACTTTTTTTTCACTTATGAGCCAGGCTATTTTTGCTGTCAGGGTTCTCGTCTTTCCAGTTCCAGGTCCGGCTTCTATAATAACAGGATGGCCAAAAGTAAAAACAGCTCTGCTCTGCTCACTATTAAGTCCGTGCAAAAGTTGATCCTTCTCATATTCTTTTATGCATGGACTTGACTCCATAGGCTCTGGTTCTGTTGAGGATATGATAGTTTTTGTGGATGATTCAGTCCTGCCAAATGTTTCTTCTGCAGGCACGATTCCTGTGGATAATCCTGCCTTTAATTCCGTATTGGCCTCTGCCCTGACTTTTTTCCTGACCTGCTTTCCTGACTGGACGTTAATTTCCGGTTTTACTGGGATTATCTTTTTCCTTTTGTTTACAGAATTACCACTTAAGGGCTTTTTGTCAGAACCTGTCCTGTCCGAAGGAATAAAAAATATACTCCTTTCCCCCTTCAAATTATCTCTTTCACCTTCATCAAATATTTTTACCCTGCCATACTCCCCGTCAAATCCCGGAGAAACTTTGATATCTCCTCTGCGCATCC
>WFQS01000082.1 GCA_015486915.1 Desulfobacteraceae bacterium | reverse complement strand
TTATAAGTTGAACGAGATTGCTTGTCTTCCGGCCCATCTACTTCGTTGCATCAAAGGCCGAATACGTTTAGTATGCAACCTTTAATGCGCCTTGTACATGGGCCGGAATTCTGCGCTATTTCTGTTCAACTTATTTCATCTCCGATCCTTATTTCATGCTGCAGTTCAGATCTGCCTCATGGCAGTGATTCAGAATCCCATGGTTCTGTTAATTTCTCCACAGGGTCAGGTTCTAATTCAGGTTCAAGGCGTATATGCTCAATTATTGATCCATTATCTACATACCGCAGGTGAACCCATGGTTCCATGGCACCTGCTCCCCCTTTTATCAAACAAGGGAACTGGTGAGCTGCCGGACTTTTATCCGTGAATTTATCCATTGATACCATTTTTTTATTTAACGTACTTGCATAGTAAAGCCTGCCCCCATTATCTTTCATAAGAAACGAAAAAGAGTGCTCATTGGTTACCACAGAGCTGATAATTTTAATACCTGTTATATTTCCTGTACTGAATGTTACAGAATCCATTGCAAATCCCCTTGATGCGTTGACCGGTGTACAAACCAGGGCACCGGGTTTTGCTGATACCACAAGAAAAATCAGTTCCGGAGGCGGGGGAATATAGTCCTCATCCACACCAAGGTATAGAGATTTCAGGCCTGCCTGGGGAATCTCCGCCGAAAAATATGCATCAACCCACACAATGGGGTCATATGAGATATGGACCGTTTTTTTTGCAAAACAGAATTCATCGTCATCCAGGGGCAGCATTGCATAGTCAAGCTGCCTTCCGTTATGTCGTGTCCAGCCCAAATGCAGTCTCAAATCCTGCTCCCAGAAGCAGACATTAGGTCCCATGGGAAAATTTATCCCAAGATCAAGCTCATGTGATTCAAGATCACCTGAAAGTGGAACCCGTAAAACAGAAAAAATATTATTACCGGAAAAAGGAATAAGCAATGATCCGTCTTTCATGGAAAGAGCGGATTCAACAAAATCACCTGAAAATGGAATCGGATTGATCTCCTTTGGTGGAGTGGTAATTTTTTTGATGAGATTCACACCGGCAAAAAAAACTTTTCCATTTTCATCCTTCCAGTATAAATGTCCCACTTTAGCGTCTTTCCCGGGCAGACATGCAGCATGTATGGAAAACAGATGTTCAGGAACGGCAACAGGAATCCCCATGCGGGGATTTCTTGGCAGAAAAGAACTCAGCTCCTGGAAAAAGGCAATGGAATCTTGTTTTTCACGGTGTACGAACGCCCCTGAAAATAATGTGCCCTCAGCCTGAAGCCCCTCTCTTGCAACAATGGAAGATGTTATATTTGCACGGATGATCCTGATTTCAACAGGCCTGGAACTTGCTGCCCTTAATATGCCTTTGTAGTGAGCTGTGACAGTATAGAACCCTTCCGGAATATAACCAAACCAGGACAGCAGATCTCCTGTAAGTTTCAGGGTCTCCTCCGGGGCAAGTGCTTTTCCCTCCTGCATTCTTGGAGGCTCGATATAGATCCCATCCCTCTCAAGACCGGATATCTGGCTGGCCTTAATCTCTTTTCCTTCCCTGTCCTTTAGTGTGATGACCACTGAACGATTAGCAGGCTCAAAAGTAATAACATTAACCGGTACAGTAAAAGTATGTGACAATACAAGTGAAAACAATATGGTCTCACCCCACATGAATTCTTCTTTATCTAAATGAAATTCAAGTCTGAGCCCCTTATCCATTGTTTATGCCTCCCTTATTATTTCCAGGAATTTTAAGATTTAATTTGTCACGGTTATATTTGCGGTTGCACTTTTGCCATTTCTTTTAAATGTGACTGTGGCATTTCCAGAGCGTTTTGCCTTAATTTCAGCACAATATCCGCCCCGTGTTCTCACCGTAACAATATGTGTATTACTGGATTTCCAGAGGGTGTCAGGTTTTTTATGGGCACAGGTGAGATTGATCCGGCCATGGCGTGCAGAGCCAGCAGATGTATACTGCCGCAAAGGACCCACGGCCATAAGGTATATGACATGATTCTTTTGTATGCTTGGAATTGTTTCGTTTAAAATGATGTTATTGGGATCGGCATCATTCAATCTTACGATCCTGGCAGTATTGTTTACATCGCCAGTATCCTCAAAAAAACCTCTCATTATCCTGTCCTGGAACCTGTTTTTTTTCTGAATTTCCACCCTGTCGGCAAATCTCAATGTTAAGGCACACAAACCGCAGAACTGCTCCTCTTCGAGATAGGTCATGGTGCATTTAAATGAATAATCCTGATCATGGTCTTCTGGAAAGCAGTTAACCCTGGGATCAACAAGCTGAATACTCTGATTGGCACCTGCAGAGGAATGAAAGGTTACACTTGTATCCACCCACCTGTGATCTGCTGGCTGACTTGGATCATACACCTTCTGGGTGTTTGTGTTGGCATGCCGCAGAAAAAAACCATGGGCCATTTCATGGGTTGTTGTCTGATTCAACTCCGAAGCATATAGCCCTGTATGCTGGGCAACTAAAAGCCTTCCATTTCCAAGCCAGCATCCAAGCAAATTATCTGAATTATCTTTGGCATACAGCATGTAGATTCCTTCACCGGTTTTTTCAATATTCCTTTTTTTTGCCGTAAACGGTGGATTCTCAACAGGATCAAGCGCCTGAACCGCTTTATTCATAATATCAGAACATAAGTTCATCACATCAGTGCTGTTTTTTTTAGTAGCTGCCGGCGGAAGCATAAAAGCTGGAAACAACCCGTTATGATAAATTACATCGGTAAAATTTCCATCGTTTGCATAATCACCAGTGCGGTTTCCGGAATTAAAAACATCTATAAGGCTCTGCCGCCAACCTGCTGCGGGAAGGGCAGTTGTCTGTGCAGGCTCACTGATCTCGGTAAAAACATGACGGTAATAAGCTTTCACCGTATCCCATGAAAAATCTCCTGCAGACAGACCGTTTGCAGTTAAAAGAAGCCTGATATCCACTTTTCTCCATATGATAAACCTACCTGTACAATATGCCCTTGGCAGGGGAATGGCAAGCTCGCTCTTGTCCACGAGAGTGACATTGACACCGTTAATTTTTTTCTTTCTCACATCCTTGCCTGCATCGTCCACAAGCCACAGAAGAAATCGGTAGTTGTCTCCTCCAATGGGTTTGGGTCTGAAAGCAAAATCTGCCACCCCAACCTTGATCTTTTTAACTCCGTCCTGCAGTGTATCGTTTTTAAGATCAAATTTTGCCCATTCAGGTTTTCCAGATGCAAATTTCGGAGATTTCAACTGATTAAATTTTAATTTATTCGGTTCAACGGTGTTCGGTGTTGGAGGTTTCACATACTCGGCTCTTCTGATCACATTTGAAGGTCTCACACCGGTTTTTGAATCCGAAGGTTTTCTATAGCCTTTAAAATGGTTAAGAATATTATCATCTCCAGAATCAGGATCTGAATCTGTCCGGTTGTATTTTTTAAAAAAGTCCTTTTGAAAATTTTTTACGGGTCCGTCATCCGGCCCGGCATGATCTGCAAACTCCTCAACAGGATCTTTTATCTCCATGTAAACTTTAAGTTTTTCATCAAGGTCAACCTGCTCTTCACTGCCTTCCGGTCCCTGGAATTTCCTTACAACAATCCGGAAAGGCGCAGCAGGGACAACATCTTTCATCCAATTTCGAGATCGCAGTTTATAGTATTCCGGCCGGGACATCCTGTCTCCCCTTCCGTTGTCGAGAAGATTGGCATCACTTTCTGCAAGTGTATGGTTATCTGTTACAAGAATACGAAAAACCTCATCTCCAGATGGATTTTTAAGCCCTTTACCCGGAGTCGCCGCATCTCTGCTGTCATCATCCACACCTTCTCCTGAAACAACATTTTCGATATCGTTTGCAACAGGATTTCCCTCCATGGACAATCCGATTCCACTGAGATATTGTTCCAACTCAAATTTGCAGCGATAT
This sequence comes from Desulfobacteraceae bacterium, assembly GCA_015486915.1. Next base: position 3,609 of record WFQS01000082.1, on the reverse strand, counting down.
TTTTTTTCACTGCGCTCAATGTAATTTTCACCGAGATAGTAAAGAGTTATGGAATATTTTACAGGGGTGAGTCTTAACACTGTAGTGTCTTTAAGAGTTCCGTCTTGTTTTTTTATCCCTTTATCTGTCATAATGCCTTCTCCAGAAGAGAGTCCAAATCAAGCACCCATTCATAGTCATAACGATCAACAAGCTGAATATAAGTGCTTCCGGGTTTTATATTGTCAATACGAATTTTCCCGTTGGCATCTGTTTTTTTATTTTTGATAATTTTATTCCCATCTTCAAGAGTCAAAGTGCACTTTTCCCCTTTTACAGGTTTTCCTGCAGCATCAATAAGCTTAAATTCTACCCAGGTTTTCGGCGGTTCCTTATTTTCTTCCTCATCATCCGCCTTTTGCTGATTCTCCTTTTCTTTTTCCGCTTTTTTCTTTTTTTCTAAAATTTCTGCATTTTTCCCGGGATTTGCCTCATCAGCCTCCAGAGGATCATCAGGAGGCTTAATGGGATTTTCCTGCCCGCTTTTAGGACTTGGCATTGTCTTATCCCCTTTTTCTTTTTTTTAATAATGGCCATGAGGCCAAGCTGGACTGCGCGAATGTGCCTCAAAACATCAGTTCAGTTTGATCATGCCACCTTTTACGCTGGTCATGGCACCGCCTTCAAGTTCAAGCAAGCCGCTTGTCTTGATGGAAATTCCCGATGGATCTATTGCAATGGATGAAGAACCGACCTTTAAAGTAAGATTCAAAAATCCTTCAATAACTACATTTGCTGCACTTTTAATATAGACATCCCCGTCAGCTGTATGGGAGACATCCGAATCGCATGCAACGGCCATTTTGCCCCCCACTTTTAAGGACATATCGCTCTTGCCTTCAATCTTGATATTTCCATTAACCGTTGTACTTTTATGTCCTTCCACTTTCTGGGCCATGTCGTTTTTTACAATCAGATTTTTATCGTATCCAATTGTCTCATAGCGGTTATTCTCCACACGAATATCCTGGTCCCTCTGGGCATGTACAAAAATCTGTTCTTCATCGGCCTTGTCTCTGAACCGTATTTCGTTAAACCCGCCACCGCCGGGTGACGAGTTTGTTTTCATCGTACTGATGGTATCATTATCGGGCAGATCATAGGGAGGAGGATTGGCCCCGTGATAAACCTGACCTGTAATAATGGGCCTGTCGGGATCTCCTTCAAGGAACTCAACAATAACTTCATGGCCGATGCGGGGCAGAAAAACAGTTCCCCATCCACTTCCAGCCATGCCCTGGCTTACACGAATCCAGCAGGAACTGTTTTCATCATTTCCCCCCTGCCGGTCCCAGTGGAACTGAACCTTTACCCTGCCATAGTTATCGGTATAGATTTCCTTAGACTTACCTTTCGGTCCCACAACAATTGCCGTCTGCACCCCTTTAATCAAAGGTTTACGTGCTTTACGCTCAGGCCTGAACGGCTCACTATGGGGAATACACAAAAATTTATTTGAATATTCAAGTTCAGCCTTTGAATCGGTTGAAAGTGAACTTAAATAAGTCTCATCAAGTTTTGCTTCATGCTCGATCCGAATCAAAGAATACTCCTTCTGATTCATCTCTTCCCTGAAATGATCGAGAAGCTTAAACCGAAAACCGGTTGAAAACGCCCTGCATGCACTCTTTCCCTTGATGGCGGTAACTTTGGCTTCTTCCTCTTCCATTCTTATATTGGCTACTTTATCTCCCTTATTTCTCACTTCAAATTTTCCGGGATAGTCATAGACTTCCCTTGTTCCCGGACCGCTGATTTTTGAATCTGCATTTACAGTAAGATCAGTATTAGGCGTTTTAAAATTAAAATCACGGCTGGTATACTTGCCTGCGCGTACCTCCTTTTTAACTGCAAGCTGTAAAATGAAATCCTCATCACTATATACTTCACTTGTCTGCTGGCATTTTGCAGATTCCTGGTTCGGGCATGGTTTATGTTCTGCCTGGGAGTCCGTAATCACCAGGGTATGTTTTTTCTCTTCATGTTCAAAAAAATAATAAATACCCTCATTTTCAAGCAGCCTTGAAATAAAATTAAAATCCGTTTCACTATATTGCACACAATATTCAATTGGATCATACTTCCCGGCCAGCCTTAAATCGTAATCTGAAAAACCATGTCCTTGAAACACTTTTTCAATAATATCCGGAACCGAGAGATTCTGAAAAATTCTGGAGTCAATTGTCTTTGTTAAAAGCCAGAGCCATGGGACCATTGTGGCAGTATAGGAAGAAAAAAGGTCTTCCTGTCTGCCTGAATTCTGGGTAAAGCTGGATACAATACCGTTAAAATATCGTTCTTTGCCATTTGACAGGAGAACGGTAATTGTGATGTTTGTACCAATGATATCCTGAAAAATAATGGCATTGTTTTCCGATAATAATTCCAGTTCAAAACTGAAAAGTGATGCCACACCTTCCTTCCCTTTGAATCCCGTAAGCAGAAGTTCATCTTCTCCCAGGGGGGTAGTAACCTTTATAAACTTATTTTCCTGTGTATAATCCATATCTGTGGCCTCTTATTAACGCAAAAATGGCATAACGTCATGATACGTCTCTTGTTGTAACCTGCAGAAAATACATATGATATTGCTGTATATCAATCTTTTTTTCATAAGGGTATTACACTTGATCCTGAATTGTAATTCATTAAGGTAAAATTTTACGTTTTTTTGCACTGTTGCCATTTAATTTTCCTCAATTTGATATTCCTCCAGGATGCTATGTTAATTGGTATTTAAATTCTTCATCCGAGAGTGACACTTCAATTTTTTTAACAGGCTCCCCCTGTGCCATCATGGAGAGCATCTCCCGGCTCATTTCAGGAAGCAGAGTATTGGTTAAAATGTGGTCAACGTTCCTTGCGCCGCTGTCAACCTCTGTGCAGCGTTCGGCAACGGCATCGATGATGGCCTCGTCATATACAAATTCAATCTGTCGGTTTTCTGCCATTCTTTTGACAATCCGGTCAAGTTTGAGACGAATGATCAGCTTCATATTATCATCGGTAATTGGAAAATAGGGAACGATTTTCATTCTTCCCAAAAAGGCCGGTTTAAAATGTGCCTGAAGGTCAGGTGTCAGCATCTGTGCGATATCACCAGGTGAAGGCATGGATTCTTCATCTTCACACAATTTCATGATCAGATCAGTTCCAAGATTCGAGGTTAGGATAATCAATGTATTTTTAAAATCAATTACACGGCCTTCACCGTCTTCCATCATCCCCTTGTCAAAAACCTGGTAGAACATCTCTGTTACATCGGGGTGGGCTTTTTCAATTTCATCTAACAGGACAACACTATACGGCCTTCTCCTCACAGCCTCTGTGAGCACACCTCCCTCACCGTAACCCACATAGCCCGGAGGAGAACCTTTCAGGCTGGAAACAGTATGGGCTTCCTGATATTCTGACATGTTAATGGTGATCATGTTCTGCTCACCCCCGTAGAGAAGTTCTGAAAGGGCAAGAGCAGTCTCTGTTTTTCCCACACCGCTGGGTCCCACAAGCATAAAAACTCCGGTTGGCTTAGAGGGGTCTTCAATACCTGCATGGGCGGTCTGTATAACC
>WFQS01000081.1 GCA_015486915.1 Desulfobacteraceae bacterium | reverse complement strand
CTGTGTCTGATCCTGATCTTTTTGTTGAAGTGTGCACAAAGATTAAAAAAAGATGTGATTTAATTCTTTTGCCCACAACTGGCGGAGGCATGAACCAGACAACGGAAGAAAAGCTTATTCCCATTAAAAAATTGAAACCTGAGATGTGTTCATATGATCCTGCACCTTTTAATTTTGGTATTTTCCAGATCGCCGGACGATTTAAAGAGTTTAAACACAAGTGGGAAAAGGACTATCTTGAATTGTGCAAAAACGTTACATTCAGGCCTACATTCCAGGATGACCTCACATATGCACAGACTTTCCTTGACATTGACACCAAACCTGAAATAGAGATCTATGAACTTGGCCATGTGAGTTATGTTTCATGGCTCCTTTCTGAAAATCTTTTAAAGACCCCTGTTCATCTTCAATTTGTATTCGGTCCCATGGTGGGCTGGATGACTCCTTCGGTGAAACATCTCGTTCTTATTTATGACGAGGCAAAGGAAGTGCTTGGCGAGGGGAATTTCACATGGTCCGTTGCTGCAGGTGGAAAATTTCAGATTCCCATAACTTCAACTGCATTGGCAATGGGAGCACAGAACGTCAGGGTGGGTCTGGAAGACTCTATTTATGCAGGCAAGGGCATAATGGCAAAGGCCAGTGCCGATCAGGTAAATATGATAAAAAGAGTGGCAAAGGAGATGGGACTTGAACCTGCAACTCCGGAAGAAGCAAGGCAGATACTTGGGCTTAAGGGCCTTGACAAAGTTGCATTTTAAGATTCAGAGCAATTGATAGATTTTACAGGAGTTTCAAATAAAAAAAAGGAGGGATACCATTGAATTATTCGCAATACGCTGCAATTCATGCACGTCATATTCCGGACAAAACCTGTCTTATTGAAAGAACACCTGCAACCGGACAGAGAAGGACCTATACCTGGAAGGAATTTAACGATGAAATAAACCGGACATCCAATTATCTGTCAAAGGAATTAGGCGTTAAAGACGGTGATTTTGTCATGCACCTGCAAAAGGATTCCTTAGAATGGCTGGTGACATATTTTGCAATAATTCGTCTCGGGGCAGTGATTGTTCCATTAAACTTCAGGTTTGAGAGCAAAGATGTCCTCTATGCGGCAGAAGTCTGTAAACCTGATGTTTTCATACTTGGCTCTGAATTTTTAAGTGTTGTCCAGCCTGCACAGAAAGAGTTGACAAGTATTCAAAATTATATATGTGTGGGAGAAACGGTCCCGGATGATATGATCGATTTTAATATTATCAAAAATTATAACGACACCTCCGATGCACTTGTTGAAGTGGACAGGGATCACAGCCTTGCCATGATGTTTACATCGGGTACCACTGGAAAGCCGAAACCCGTTCTCCACACCCATTTTTCAGTGAACAGCACCGCCGTTGGAAACGGAATGACATATTTTGTGCAGAAGGATGATAATTATCTTTTCTTTCTACCCCTGTATCACAGCGGAACCATGTTTTTATGGGCGCCCTTTTATGCAACAGGAGCCAAAGGGACGCTTATAAGGGACTTTAGAGATCCCAAATGGATTATTGAAGCCGTTGCCGAGGAAAAATGCACGGATGTGCTCTTTGTGGTGCCCATCGGCATTGCCCTGCTCAACGCCATTGCCAAGGGGGATGTCAATCTCGATGATTACGATCTTTCCTCATGGAAATATATGGAAATAGGCGCCCAGCCCGTACCCTTTGACATCATGAAAATGCTTGTTGAAAAACTTCCATGCAAAGTATCAAACATATACGGCATTACCGAGGGCGGCGGCGGCGGGACCTTTAACCTTTATCCTGAAGATGTGCTTTTAAAACCGGGTTCAATCGGGAAACCCACTTTTGGAGTTGAAGCTAAAATTATAGGGTTAACCGATGAGGAACTTCCAGCCGGTGAAGTGGGGGAACTGATTTTTAAAACGCCTCGTATGATGCGGGAATATTACTCAAATCCGGAAAAAACCGCAGAAACTTTAAAAAATGGTTGGCTTTATACCGGAGATCTATTAAAGAAAGATGACGATGGTTATTTTTATATTGTTGACCGCATGAAAGACATGGTCACAAGCGGCGGTGAAAATATTTTTCCCGTTGAAATTGAAGATGCGCTCATGGATCACCCCGATATTGATGACGTGGCCTGTATAGGCTACCCCGATGAAAAGCTTGTTGAAATTGTACTTGCAGTGGTGCAGCTCAAGGAAGGCAAAACTATGACAGAAGAAGAGCTTATTGAATTTGCCAAATCCAAGCTTGCCTTGTACAAAGTCCCGAGAAAGGTCATTTTTGATCAAGTGCCGAGAAATCCCACTGGTAAATTGATGAAACCCCAGTTAAGGGAGAAATTTACCGGAAGAAAAGAAGCTTTTAAAAAACTGGATTAAATCTGTTCAACCAACGTAAAAAGAGCATTTGTTACTTTTTAAAAGTGCGCTCTTTCTTATAACTGCCATGAGGCGGATCTGGACTGCGTTACACTGCCTCTCAACGAAAATGGAAAGAGTACTTGTTACTTTTTAAAAGTGCGCTCTTTCTTATAACTGCCGCCGGCAGATCTGAAACTGTTTCAGATCTGCCCTGAACAAAGGGATGAAAGACGTGTATTATTTCACACTCTTTCATAAAAAAAACTTCAAGAAAAGGAAAGGAACGAATTATGAGAATCAGAAAAATCGCAGTTTTATTGTTGGTCGTAATGGTTGGTGCATTCATGTTCTCTGCTCCTGTAATGGCGAAAAAAAAACCATCCCTTGACAAATGGAAACCTGATTTTAACCCCAAAGGTGCAAAAT
>WFQS01000080.1 GCA_015486915.1 Desulfobacteraceae bacterium | reverse complement strand
CTTGATATTGAAAAAGCCATTGCCATACATAAACACTGCGGGAACAGAATCAGGGATTCCTATGGAATAGGCACAAATCTTACCAATGACGTGGGTGTTGTTCCGCTGAATATGGTGATAAAACTTGCAAAATGTAGACCGCTTCCCGGCAAAGCCTGGCACAACGCAGTAAAATTATCGGATAACATAGAAAAGCATACCGGTACAAAGGAAGATATTGATCATTGCATCAATGTTCTGAACAGAAGTTTTTAATATCAATAAATATTTTTCTCGCACAAAAAAAATTTAAAAGGCAGGTTAAAATGACAGTCTCACCTGAAAAAACAATCATAGGCTTTATTGGAACCGGAGTCATGGGAAAAAGCATGGCAGGGCATATTTTAAACACAGGATATACACTGCAAGTTTTTACACGGACAAAATCAAAGGCTGATAACCTTTGCAGCAGAGGAGCTGTATGGGAGGAATCCGTATCCGATCTTTCAAAAAAAAGTGATGTTATCATCACAATGGTTGGATATCCCGATGATGTGCGTGAAATCTATTTTGGGAAAAATGGAATTCTTGAAAATGCAAAGCCCGGAACAATTGCCATTGACATGACAAGCTCAAGTCCTCTTCTTGCAGAACAGATTTACGACACAGGGAAAACTTTTTCAATTGAAACACTTGATGCTCCGGTGTCAGGTGGTGATACAGGAGCAAGAGAGGCAAGCCTTTCCATCATGGTGGGAGGAGATGAAAAAATCTTTGATATGGTTTATCCTTTATTTGAAGTGATGGGAACAAATATAGTTTTCCAGGGCGGTCCAGGAAGCGGACAACACACAAAAATCGCAAACCAGATGGCCATTGCAGCAGGCATGATTGCTGTGTGTGAAGCACTTGCCTATGTCAAAAGAGCAGGACTTGACCACAAAACTGTGCTTAAAAGCATAGGAAAAGGCGCTGCAGGTTCCTGGACACTTAACAATCTTGGCCCGCGCATGACTGCAGGTGATTTTGAACCTGGATTTTATGTAAAACATTTTATAAAGGATATGAAAATAGCCCTTGACTCATCAAAGCACCTTGACCTTGAGACACCGGGCCTTGCTCTTGCAGAAAAACTTTATCAAAAACTTGCAGACAATGGTTATGGCAACAAGGGAACCCAGATACTTTACAGGCTTTTCACAGAATAAAAGGCTGGCAAATTTGACTGTTTTCATTTAAATTTCGGCCATAGGGCAGATCTGAATTAAGGTTCCAGTTTATGACCATTTATGGAATACTGGGATAAACTGCAATTAAACGTTCCCCTAACATTTCTGCAACGCGTTTAAAAAGAATTGACTCCCCCTGGGGAGCATCTTTTAATTTTTTAAGGAAACTGTTTCTTTCTATTTTAACCAAGGTAGCCGGTTCAATGGCCTTTGCCGTTGCTGAATAGGTTTTTCTGCCAAGAAGTGTGGACCATCCAATAACATGGCCGGGATCTTTGGCAACATAGACCGTAGGCCCTTCATCTCCAACACTGAGCTTGATCCGTCCTTTCAGCAAAACATAAAAATAATCCGCTGGTTCATTCTCGAGAAAAAGAATTTCTCCGTCTTTATAAGTGTTCTTAGTAGATTCGTCCATGACTTGTTTGACAAAGTCATTATCCATTCCCCAGAAAAGGTCTCCCTGTTTTAAATACATGATTGCCTCCTTTAACAGTCAATATTTGCCAGATAATGAGCAAAGGAATAATGTTTTTTTCAGGAAAAGAAAAAAAGAGTACTGATTTAAACACTGTTCAGCATCAATTGAAATGTAAGGCACTAACTCAGGTTAGTACTATATTTTAACAGTATATATGCCTTATTGTCAATCACTAAAGCGAGCAATGCCCGCAACCCATGTGCCTGCCTCAATTTCTTGTTTTTTATTACAAAAAAGCAGGGGTAAGGCACTAAAGTGGGACTGTCCCTGCACCTTAAATACAAGCCCTTTGCAAGACATCCTATTTTGCAAAGGGTACTGTGTCAGACAAAAATTTTAATTTGCAAAATATTCAATATATCCCTGCGGTTAAAATTTTCATCCAAAGCAGTAACAGTAAGGATCTATGACTTTTTTCCGGAAACTATGTCAGGTCAATATACCACGGGATTACATGAAGATCAGTATTTTCTTCTGAAGTATCTCCAAGGTACCAGTTTTTAACTGAAACACCTGCTTTCTGCTCAATTTTACGAATCATCCCTTTAATATCAATTATGGGATGACGGGAAAGGACAACTGGAAGTCCATAGGTCAGGCTGCAGACCAGACATTTTTCAGGCCGTTTAATCAGATTAAAACTTAAAGCGATTCTTTCATGTTCTGCATAAAGATATTTCAACTTAATATCATATGCCCCCTCAGATGCATCCCCGTATAATGCTTCAAAAAACCGGTCACTTT
>WFQS01000079.1 GCA_015486915.1 Desulfobacteraceae bacterium | reverse complement strand
CCCGGCGGTCTGTCTATCCAGTCAAAGGACCGTCAGCGGCCGTTTTGCCCTGCCGGTCTAAAGCGCAGGAACTGCGGTCAGATATGTCCTCAAACAGCCTGCGCTTCTTAACGCCCGGCAGGGCAAAACGGCTGATCGCCTTTGGGTCCTGATGGGCTGGATAGACAGACCGCCGGGGGCTTACGATGTCGACACTTTGAGCAGGGGATTCATATAAAAAATGAAAATAGATATAACGATTGAAGTATGGCAAAAAGGCAAATGGTTTATAGCCAAATGTCCTGAGTTGGATTTTATTTCTCAGGGAACAACAAGAGACCAGGCAAAGAAAAACCTTTTAGAGGTTATTCAGATTCAATTTGAGGAAATGGATGAGATCGGAACGTTGAATGAATATCTGTCTGAATGTGGCTATGATAAGGAGAACGATACAATCCTTAATAGAGTAGAAATGATAGGCTTTGAAAAACATTCGGTGCAGGTTGCATAAATGCCTAAACTTACACCTGTTCATTGGAAAGAACTGAAAAAAATATTTGAAGACTACGGATGTTCTTACAAACGCAAAAAAGGGTCGCATCATATTTTGACTCATCCGGATGCAAAACGGGCAATTGTAATTCCGGAATACTCTGAAATCGATGTGGATATAATTAAAAGCAATATGCGTACCGTAGGAATGACAAGAGATGAGTATTTTGAACTGTTGAAAGGAAAGGCATAATTTTATTTTGGAAATATTGTTTTTATGATCCTTATGATCATAAATAAATACTGATAAATGGATGATGCTGTGAAAACGTCCACGAGGTTGGCCTGATGATGTTTACATAGCTTTAACGAATCAAATATTATGACAAAACATGAGCCTTAAGAGCAAAGCCAATCCTTATAATTACAGGGTGGTTTGCGAGAGTTTTATATTAACCAGACAGGAGAGAACTTATGGGAAAAGTAGGAATAATCGGAGTGGGGCAGTCTGCGTTTGTGCGCACCTATCCCGGCTCTTTAAAGGAACTTGCCTTTGAAGGATTCAAAGAGGCGGTACAGGATGCAGGAATCACCTCACAGGAAATTGATGCATCGGTTGTCTGCTCGGCACCTGAATATGACAAGCAGAGATCTCCTGCGGGAATAGTTGCAGAGTATCTCGGGCTTAACCCCCAGCCCACGTTTTATGTGGAGACATTGTGCTCATCTTCCAGCACAGGGTTGAAACTTGCATATTCCCTTGTTAAATCAGGGCTTCACGATTGTGTTGCAGTGGTTGGTGTCCAGAAGATGAGCGAAATCACATCGGCGGAATCCCAGGAGAGGATGGGAAGGGGAACCGACATCCAGTGGGAAAGCCCCTTTGGAACCATGATGCCGGCATATTATGCTCTTTTTGCCCAGGCGCATATGAATAAATACGGAACAAAACCCGAGGATCTGTCACTGATTAGGCTGAAATCATCATTTTACGGCCGTTTAAATGAAAAGGCAGTTTTCCGTAAATCCCTTAACATGGACCAGTTGACAAGCCCTGACAGCCGCCTTACCGATCCTGTGGCAAGCCCTCTGCGGGTCGGGGACTGCTGCGCAAATGCAGACGGAAGTTCCTGTGTGATTGTGGTCAGTGAAAAAAAGGCAAAATCCCTTTCAAGGGAGCCTGTGTGGATTCTTGGAGTCGGCGCTGCTTCCAACAGCGTCAATCTCACCGGAAGGGAGCTTTTTTCAGGACTGCCCGCAGCAGCCGAAGCTGCCCGCCAGGCGTATGAAATGGCTGGAATCACGGCAAAGGATGTCAATATTGCAGAGGTTCATGACTGTTTCACAATTGCTGAAATGATGGCATATGAAAACCTTGGATTTGCAGAACCGGGCGGTGGAAAAGAACTTATCCAAGGAAAGGAAACCTATATGGATGGAACTATTCCGGTAAACATTGACGGAGGACTGCTCTCCAAGGGCCATCCCATCGGGGCAACCGGCGGATCCCAGATCAGGACAATTGTCAACCAGTTAAGGGGTGAGGCAGGTGATATTCAGGTTAAAGACCCTGAAATCGGCCTTGTGCACAATATTGGCGGAGTTGGCCTGTACGGGAATGTAACGATTTTGGGGAGGTAGAAAATGGCAAAAAAAGAGATTGATGTTCGGTTTAAAAAATTTGGTACGGTAAGCTTTACCTCCACATCAAAGGTAAACGATTTTATTGATTACCTTGAAAAAGGTAAAGTCATGGGAACAAGATGCAGCAAATGCGGCCTTGATTTTTTCCCGCCAAGGGCAGACTGCTTTAACTGCCTTGGAAGTGATCTTGAATGGTTTGATGCAGTAGAGGATACAGGGGAGCTTGTAACTTTT
>WFQS01000078.1 GCA_015486915.1 Desulfobacteraceae bacterium | reverse complement strand
TATAAGTTGAACGAAATTGCTTGTCTTCCGGCCCATCTACTTCGTTGCATCAAAGGCCGAATACGTTGAGTATGCAACCTTTAATGCGCCTTGTACATGGGCCGGAATTCTGCGCTATTTCTGTTCAACTTATTTCATCTCCGATCCTAAAGTCTTTATGTTTATATATCAGATACTGTCAGATGGGTGTTCTGTTGATCCATATACAGGCCTGTTTTATGATACCAGTAAAATTTACGCTATTTAGGATCGAAAATTTTTTTCTGGTAAAAAATTCCCCTTTTTTCACGGACAGATTCTATTTTGTTATCATCTTCAAGGGCTGCAAGGTATTTGTTAATCTCAGTTATATGGATACCGAGAATTTTTGAAAGATCCTCACATGTGCAGGGCCTTCTGTATATGGTTTCAGAGATTGCAGATTCAATATCCTTTCTATAGGATTTAACGTTCTTTCGCTTTGGAGCAGATGCAATAATTTCTATATTTTCAGTGCCGAGTATGTTCTTTATTTTCTCCATTTCTTCCATTGAGCAGGCCTTTATACCTGATACTGCGCCAGGCCTGTCCAAGGTGTTGAGCTGAACCTGGTAAGGTTTTATCTTTTCAATTGCTTTTTTAAGAAGCAGCAGATTTTCCATATTATCATTTATTTTCGGAATTATCAGTATTTCAAGCGCAAGTCTGCCTTGATACTCTTTCCTGAAATCCGCTATTCCCTGAATATAATCCTTTAAATTGATTCCATGAAAAGGACGGTTGATCTTTTTAAAAGACAATTCTTCTGCGGCATCGAGGGATGGCATGACAAGGTCTGCTTTTAGAAGTTCTTTTCTGACTTTTTCCTGACCAAGAAGGGTTCCATTTGTAAGAACAGCGATAGAAACACCTGGCTTTTTCGCCTTTATAAAATCAATTACCTCACCTATACCTGAATTAAGGCATGGCTCTCCTGAACCTGAAAAAGTTATATAGTCAGGATCAGGACTATTTATAAAATAATTCTCCAGCTCTTTTTTGACACCATTGACAGGGACATATTCCTTTCTTTTAATTGTCAAATCTGTTGTGGCACCGCATTCACAGTAAATACAGTTAAGGGAACATATCTTGTGGGTCACAAGATCCACGCCAAGGGACATTCCAAGACGTCTTGAAGGCACAGGACCAAATAGATATTTATACATATATAATCCTTTTCCGATTTACAAAAATTTACAATTATCACGGATTAAAATTTAATGATTGATTTGTAAGAGAACTTAACATAAGTTTCTTTTAACGGCAAGTTCATAACTCGCAAAATTCAGATCTGCCTCATGACCGTTTTTAAATTGTATTGTTGCTTTACATAATGAAACCACAGGGAGTTAATGAATGGAATTGAACCTTTTTCCACAGGAATTGGAAAATGATCTGAAAAATAGAAAGGCAATGGTCATTGATGCTTTGCAATCAAAGGGTTTTGATATTCCGGGGAAAAAAGAATTTTTAACAGCTTTTGATAAGGCATTAATTTTCAGTGAATTTATTGCCTCGGGAATATCAGGATCGCCTGAAATTTTCATGGATCTTATCCTTTCGGATGATTTTGAAAGAAAATACAGAGAAAACGAATACAGGGAAAGGCTTGAAAATAAAATTTCACAAATTTCAGATAAATCCAATGAAATGGCTTTACAGAAGATTTTATCTGAAACAAGGCTTCGTGAAATGATGAGAATTGCCTGGAGAGATTTGACAGGAAAGGCTTTCCTTGAAGAAACAATGACAGATTTATCCTGTCTTGCAGATGCATGTATTGACAAAGCGTTTTCCTTTCTTTATGATAAACTTTGTTTTATATATGGAACACCAATTAATCAATATGGAGTAAAACAGGGAATAATCGTGCTTGGTATGGGAAAACTCGGGGCGGGAGAACTTAATTTTTCTTCTGATATCGACCTTATTTTTGCCTTTCCTCAGGATGGAATAACTGACAATGATACAGGCAGTATTACCAATAAAATTTTTTTCACAAAATTGTGCAGAAAATTTTTAAAGGTTTTTGATTCTTCAATTCAAGGATCACCTCTTTTTCGTGTTGATACGCGTCTTCGCCCCTTTGGCTCAGCAGGCCCCATTGTAATGAGCATTGAGGCAATGGAAGATTATTACCAGACCCAGGGCAGGGAATGGGAAAGATATGCATTGATAAAGGCAAGACCCGTTGCAGGAGATAAAGATTCAGGGAAGCAACTTCTAAAAATCCTTAATCCTTTTATATACAGGCGTTATTTTGATTATGGAATGTTTGATTCGTTCCGAGAGATGAAAAAGAAAATATCCATTCAGGTAAGGGATAAAAAACTTGAAAACAATATAAAACTCGGGCCCGGAGGAATCAGAGAAATTGAATTTTTCGGTCAGATTTTCCAGATGATAAGGGGAGGAGTTGAACCTGAATTCCAGGAATTAAAAATCCTGAAAGTCCTTGATATATTAAAAAAACGGTCCTGCATCGATGAAAAAACAAACAACGACCTTAAAAACGCCTATGTTTTTTTAAGAAAAACGGAAAACAGACTCCAGGAATTTGCTGACCTTCAGACCCACGATATCCCCAGAAAACAAAAAGAAAAACTAAGACTGGCACTGTCCATGGGTTTTAAAACCAGTCAGGACTTTTTTTCAGAACTTAAGTTCCATATGAAATCTGTTCACGGATATTTTAATCAACTGCTTACTGCAGATGATAATACAGCAGACAAGGAAACCGATTCCCTGAAATATTTGTGGGAGAACCTCAATGATCCCCAGTCCCATGATATTATTCACAGTATCTCAGGATTTAAAAAACCGGAAAAAGTTATAAATTTATTAAAATTTCTTGAGGAACATTCCCATACAAAAAGCCTTTCGTCAGATGGCAGAAAGCGCCTTGACAGGCTAGTGCCCCTTTTTCTTAAAAAAGCCTGTGTGCAGAAAGAACCGGAAATTATATTAAACCGCCTTGTTGACCTTATTATCACCATAGAAAGAAGAACCTGCTATCTTGCCCTGCTTCTTGAAAATTCCGTTGCCATTGATGTCCTTGCAACGCTTGCGGAAAAAAGTCCCTGGATAATCACTTTTCTTTCTCAACATCCTGCTCTGCTTGACGAGCTCCTTGATCCTGCCACTCTTTATGTACCTCCTTCAAAAAATGATCTTAAAAATGATATTGAGCAGAGGTTAAGCAGAATATCGCTGTCTGATATTGAATATCAGATTGAAGAGCTCTGTATTTTCAGGCAGATAAACACGTTAAGGGTTGCTGCAGCCGATATAAGCGGTGATTATCCTTTAATGAAGGTAAGTGATCACTTAACTTTTATTGCTGAAACCGTACTTGATAAAGTCATGGAGATCTCCTGGAAAATTATTTCGGAAAAATACGGAACTCCCCAGGGGAAAAAAGGCAAAAACTCATTTGATCCCGACTCCTGTGGTTTTGCCGCCATAGCCTACGGTAAACTCGGGGGTATTGAGCTCAGCTATAATTCAGATCTTGATCTGGTGTTCATTCATGCCGGAGATTCAGGAATCACCAAAGGCGGGCACAGATCCATTGAAAACATACGTTTTTATACCATGTTAGGCCAGAGAATAATAAATATACTTACCATGCACACCCCTGCGGGCACTCTGTATGAGACAGATATGAGACTTCGGCCAAGCGGCCAGTCCGGCATGATCGTCAGCCAGATTGATGCTTTTATGGAATATACGGAACACCAGGCATGGACATGGGAGCATCAGGCCATTGTCAGGGCAAGGCCGGTATGTGGGGATAAAAATCTTTACAGGGCTTTTAATGCAATACGGAAAAAAGTTCTCACTATTAAACGTGACCCCAAAATTCTTAAAAAAGAAGTTATGGATATGCGTGAAAAAATGAGGTCTCAGCGTTTTAAATATAAAAAGAATTTTTTTGATTTAAAGCAGGGAAGGGGCGGTATCGTGGATATTGAATTTTTTGTTCAATACCTTGTTTTAAAATACAGCCATGATCATCCTTTTCTTGTAAAATGGACGGACAATGTACGTCTGCTTGAAACCCTTGCACAAAGGCAGCTCATTGAAAAAAATGAAGAAAAAATTCTTAAAAATTCTTATTTGATAATGAGAAAGGCAGTTCACAGGCTTACCCTTGAAGAGAAAAGCCACTGTGTTTTATTAAAAGAGTTTGATGATATAAGCAAAGAAGTGAGTTTGTTGTATAAAAAGTATCTGCATGATTAGGACCCACTCAAAAAGGACTTTACATTTTGGAAGTTGAGTTGTTTATTTTAAAAATAATTTTTTAAAAGAGGATGAGCAATGAATACAAAAGTATGGAAAACACCTTTCTGGCCGGAGGGTGTGGCAAATGATGTGTCTGATTACCACTTTCCTTTATTCAAATTTCTTGATGATTCCGCAAGGGATTATCCTAAAAATGTTTTTACCATTTTTAGCGGAGCGTCAAAAACTTTTGCTCAAGTTAAAGACACTGCAGATAGAATAGCAAATTTCCTTGCCGGAAAGGGTATTAAAAAAGGGGACAGGGTAGCTATTCTTCTTCCCAATATTCCCCAGCTACCGGAAGTTTTTTTTGGTATAATCAAGACTGGTGCCGTGTGTGTAAACTGTAATCCTGTTTATACAGCCACTGAATTGAACTATCAGTTAAACGATTCAGAGGCAAAAATGCTGTTCTGCATGGATCACCCCGTTCTTTATGACAATGTGGTGAAAGCAGTTGAAGATACAGATGTTGAAGATGTGATTATCTGTAATATCAAATCATATCTTCCTAAATTCAAGGGTTTTATCGGGGGCTTGCTCGGTAAAATTCCAAAGGCAAAAAGCCATGTTAAAGGCCATTATATGTTTGATGATATTGTTGCAGCGGCAGCCCCCTCTCCTCCTGTAGTTGAAATTGATCCTGACAATGATACCGCTGCCATGCTGTACACGGGAGGGACTACGGGTGTCCCAAAAGGTGCTGAACTTACACACACAAATTTTACCTATAACGTAAAAGCCCTTGAAGAGTATGGAAGACTTGTACATGAACCGGGTCAAAGGGACGAAAAATTACGTCATGGCGGATATCATACCTATCTTGGCGTACTGCCGTGGTATCATGTTTTTGGTATTACCGTTGCCATGCTGTCTGCAGTGCAGTCGGCAAGCAGAATTGTCTGTATTCCTGACCCAAGAGCTGGAATTCCTCCTTTTACAGAGGTATTGAAAGCGGTTCAGAAGTATAAGACAACCATTATGCCAGCCGTTCCAACGATATTTGTTGCCTTTACCAATCATTCCCTGATAGACCAGTATGACCTTACTTCACTGATGGGATGTTTTTCAGGCGGTGCTCCTCTGCCCCCTGAGGTATGCAGACAATTTGAAGAAAAAACAGGTGCTGTTATTTTTGAAGGATATGGTTTGACTGAGACGACTCCTGTAGTATGTTCCAATCCAACTGACAAAAAGAAAAGAAAAATAGGTTCCATAGGCTTCCCCATACCGGGAACTGATGTCAAAATTGTTGATCTTGATACCGGAACAGAGGAGCTTCCCATGGGTGAGGACGGTGAAATTGCCGTATGCGGTCCCCAGGTGATGAAAGGTTACTGGAAAAGACCCGATGCCAACGATGAGGTGTTCAGACAGATAAATGGAAACCGCTATTTTCTTACCGGAGATATAGGGCATATTGATGAAGATGGGTATATCATCATTACAGACCGTAAAAAAGACATGATTCTCGTAAGCGGATTCAATGTCTATCCAAGGGATGTTGAAGATATCCTCTACACAAATCCAAAGGTGGAGCTGACAGCCGTAGTAGGGGTCCCCGATGAAAAAAGCGGTGAAAGGGTTAAAGCGTTTATTAAACTCAAGGCGGGTGAAACAGCCACAATTGAGGAGATGCAGGAATTCTGCAGGCAGAATATGGCAGGATATAAACGTCCTAAATCCATAGAATTCAGAGACGATATTCCGGTATCCAATGTAGGTAAGGTACTGAGACGTGTATTAAGGGATGAGGAAAAGAAATAGTCAGAAAAACAAATTTTGTTCTTGACTTGAAGGGCAATCACAAATATTTCTTATTATGCACATTTAGTAAACAGGCATATTGATATGTGATTGTACATCAATCACAAACGACCATAATTTAATGCATTACAATAAAACAAGGATCGGAGATGAAATAAGTTGGACAGAAATAGCGCAGAATTTCGGCCCATGTACAAGGCGCATTAAAGGTTGCATACTCAACGTATTCGGCCTTTGATGCAACGAAGTAGATGGGCCGAAAGACAAGCAATATCGTTCAACTTATAAAATTTCCGATCCCAAGTAAGTCAATATTTATTATTAGACAATGCCGGGAGCTGCAGGCTGTCTATCTGTAATTTCATGGCCGTTTTAAAAAACTATAAATACGGAGATTGCCTTGTACCTTTCAAATCCTGTCCTGAATGAAATAAAATACTCCGGCAAACTGCCAAAACTGCCCCAGGTTATAATGAACCTGATTGAAGCCTGTAACAGAGAGGATACTCAAACCGCAGAATTAATAGAAATTATTTCTGCTGACCCCGGCTTAACTGCCCGTATAATGGACATCATGGCTTCTGCCAGCGTCAATATCAAAGAGGAGATCAGAAGTGTTGAGACAGCAGTTGTTTACCTTGGCATAAATAACATCAGAAACCTTGCAATAAGTATGGCAGTTATGCATGTATTTAAAATGCCTGATGAAACACCTGAATGGAATATGAATAAATTCTGGTACCATTCATTTGCAACTGCTGTTATTTCAAAAAAAATTGCAGAACAGACCGGAGATGCTGATCCTGATGAGGCTTATCTTGCAGGTTTAATCCATGATATCGGGTTTCTTCTTTTTTTATCTGTATTTTCAGATGAGTATTCATCCATACTTGCAAAAAATAAAAATGAGCATGATATAATCTCTGCCGAAAAAAAACAATTTCAGATAACAAGATTTGAAGCTGGTGCCTGGCTCTGCACCCAGTGGAATTTGAATCCCCTGATATGTGACGCTGTGCTTTACGTAAATGAGGATGAAACACGAATTATTTCAGCCCTTCCCCTTGTGAAAATCGTTTTTACAGCAAACAGACTGTCGGATTTTAAATATGATGAAAATGCTTCAAGGTTCTTTCTTATGTCCGGGATTAAGGAAGATGAAGCGCAACCGCTTCTTTTAAATGCGCAAAAAGATGTGAACAGTCAGGCCGACGACCTTGGCATTGAAATACCTGACTTCAATTCTGAGGAAGACCATAGTCAAAAACAGGAGGAAATTTCAAAACAACTTGCTGAGGATTTCCTGAAAATCAAAGTAGAACAAACATCTTTAATATTTGGAACCATTGAAAATCTATTAGGCGTAACAAACAGGCAGGATATTCTCAATGAAGTGGATGCAGGTATTAAAATCCTGTTTTTTGTGCAGGGCCTTTTTTATTTTCTATACGATGAAAAAAGGCATATGCTGACAGGATACAGCCATAAAGAGAACACCAGGACAAAAATTATAAATAGTATAGCCATACCTTTTACCAACAGAAAAAGCATGTTGATAAGGTCTTTAACCAAAAAATCTTTTATAAGTTCGCTCAACTTTGATAAACAAAATGAGATCGCAATCTCCGACACCCAGATCATGAGATTGATGAAGGCAGAGGAGATGTTCTGCTTTCCAATGCTTGTAAATGGAAAACCCCTTGGAGTAATTGTAATAGGTGTGTCTGAAAAAAATGCACTGGATATGGTTCATAATTCCGGTATGATTGAAATGCTTGCAAAATTATCTGCCCTTTGTATAAATAATATCAGCCACCATGCTGACAAAAAAAAGTCAGTTGAGAATGAAAGGGTAAGCGCAGCATCCGATACCACCCGGGGGATTATACATGAAATAAACAACCCCCTTGGCATAATAACAAGTTATCTGAAAATTTTAAGCCTGAAACTCCCGGATAAACATCCGGCACAAAAAGAACTTGTTGTTATAAATGAAGAAATTGATCGTATTTCATCCCTTGTAGCACAGCTTTCCAATTTTGCAGCACCTTTTACAGAAGAATTTGAATTTATTGATCTAAATAATTTTTTTGCGTCCATATTGACAATTGTTAAAAAAACCCTTCTATTATCCAAGGGGATTGATGCGGTATTTATTCCGGATACTTCTCTTTCCCGGGTAAAAACCTGTAAAAACGGATTAAAACAAATTTTGATAAATCTGATCAAAAATGCTGCTGAAGCAATGGAAAATGGTGGGAAAATTGAAATCATAACAAGGCGTATTCCAGGATCAGAAAAAATCATGATAGATGAAAAAAGAAAAATACCCGGTAAACTGGAGATCATTATAAAGGATAATGGACCTGGAATACCTGATAAAATAAGATCAAAAATTTTTGAACCTTATAACAGCACAAAAAAAGAAGGTCATTCCGGACTTGGCCTGTCCATTGTCAAAAACATAGTAACCCGCATAAACGGAACAATTGAATGTGAAACAACCCATGGCACGGGAACCGTTTTTAAAATAATTCTGCCTGTTTCATAGCTGGCACAGATTTGAAAACAAAATGGAAACTTTTATCAAACTTATTAGTAAAGGAATACGTAAATATTTTTGGTTAGGATCGGAGATGAAATAAGTTGAACAGAAATAGCGCAGAATTCCTACCCCATGTACAAGGCGCATTAAAGGTTGCATACTCAACGTATTTTTGCCTTTGATGCAACGAAGTAGATGGGAAAAGAAGACAAGCAATTTCGTTCAACTTATAAAATTTTCGATCCTTAAGGGCTGTATAAAAATGAATACTTCAAAAATTTTAGTAACAGATGATGAAATCAGATTCTGCGAATCCATACGCGTTTTTCTGACAATGCAGGGTTTTGATGTAAAGGTTGCTCATTCCGTTGATGAATCTGTTGTACTTGCAGAAAATAATAAATTTGACCTTTTTCTTGTGGACAAGCAGATGCCGGATAAAGATGGATTTGTGTTCATGGATTATGCAATCTCCAATTTCCCCGATGTTCCTTTTATAATGATGACTGGAAGAGCAAGCGTTGACTCAGCAATACTTGCCCTGAAAAAAGGTGCATATGATTACCTGAAAAAACCCTTTAAATATGAAGAACTTGTGAATACTGTGAACAACGCCATTGAACAGAAAAAACTTAAAACGGAAAACAGAAAAATTACTTCCATGTTCAGAATGGCGCAAAAAAAGTACAGTGATATAATTCACAATTCTCCTGATCTGTTTTTTATGCTGGATCAAAAGTTTTATTTAACTTTTGTGAATAAAACTTTTGAGACAACACTTGGCTATCCTTCTGAAATAATTCTTAATAAGCCTATAATGGATCTCGTGTATGAAGCAGACCGTAAAAAACTGCATTTCTTCCTCAACGACAGACGTTCAAAAAACAGCAGGCGGGCAGACCTTGGAACTGAAATTCGAATGGAATGCAAAAATGATGGTTCTGATGATAAAAAACTAGTGCATCTGGAAATAAAGAAAAGCAGCTTCTCATTTTCCAACGGCAGTGGAAATCATCAGGACAACCCTGAATTATGCATTGTGGGGCGGGATATCAGTTATAGAAAAGAATTTGAGAAACAATTGATATACAGCCAGAAAATGGAGGCAGTAGGAGTGCTTGCAGGCGGTATTGCCCATAATTTCAACAACCTGCTCATGAATATTCAGGGGCAGGCGACAATTATGAAAATGGAAATTGATAAAAATCATCCATGCTATGAAAAATTTAATGCCATTGAACGGCATATAAACAGAGGATCTAATATTGCAAGACAACTTTTGAATTTTGCAAGGGGCGGTGATTATAATACTAAGCCCATTAATATGAACTACGCCATTAAAGATACTCTGGAACTTTTTTCCATTTCGAAAAAAAATATTGATATTCAACTTGACCTTGCAAAAGATCTCTGGCCCGTTGCAGTTGATGTCAGTCAGATGGAGCAGGTGTTTTTGAACTTATTAATGAACGCACACCATGCCATGCCAAAAGGTGGAGACATTTTTATTAAAAGTGAAAATATAGTGCTGGATAATAAACAGGCTGATAACCTTAACTGTGTCAGTGGAAAATACATAAAACTGACTGTTAAAGATACTGGATGCGGCATTGAAAAAAATATTCAGAAAAAAATATTTGACCCTTTTTTTACAACAAAAAATCGAAATAAGGGTACTGGCCTTGGTCTGTCTTCGGCTTACGGTATAATAAAAAAACATCATGGAAAAATCCTTGTTGCAAGCGAACCCGGACATGGTGCCATCTTCACAATCTACCTTTATGCATCCAATAATGAAACAGAACCGTTAAGCAATGAAGACATTTTCAGAAGGGACTCAATATCTGCTGAAAGGGGTCGGAATCATGCTGAACAAAGCACAATTATTGTTATAGACGATGATGTGGAAATTCTGGAACAATCCTCAAATATGCTTGAAGCCATGGGTTTTAATGTTATCACGGCAGACAGCGGTCAGGATGGAATAAAAAAATATCTTAAAGACCATAACAGGATTTCCCTTGTGATCTTAGACATGGTGATGCCCGGCTTAAATGGGGCTGAAACATTTGAATATATTAAAAAAATAAACCCAGATTCCAGGGTTCTGATAATTACCGGGTACAAAAAAACAAATGAAATCGACCTTTTATTAAAAGATAAAACCAGTGCGTTTCTGAAAAAACCATATAGGATAGAACAATTAAGTGAAAAAATAACAACGCTGCTGACACGGGAAAACCGCGGTGATGCGCATTCGTAAAAAATCGGGTCCCTCCGCTAATACAATAAATACCATGAAAACAGGAAAGATTCTTGTTGAAGCCGGTCTTGTTACTTCAAAAGATATTAAACATGCCCTTGCAATTCAGGAAAAAAGAAAAAAATCTTTTTTCACCGGATCTTATTCTAATGAACCCGTCAGTCTGTTGGGAACGATTTTATGTGATATGAACCTCATCACGCCCGTTGACCTTTATTCGATCCTCCATGAAAATAATAAAATTTACACCATGGAAAAACTGCTTGTCAATAATGAAAAAATTCCACGTGAAAAAACAGATCAGCTCATTGAGGAGCAGAAACGTGGCGTTTATTCTTTTTTTGATCTCATTGAAAAACACAATATTATCAGTGTTAATCGTCTCCAGCAGAGAATATTTGAACTTTACCGTATCCCATACAGACATGTGAACCGTTTTGCCTATGATAAAAATGATAAAGAAAAACTGATTTCCCTTTTAAATAAAGATGTGGCATATAACAAACGCGCAATCCCAATGATAAAAAAGAAAAACTCTTTTATTATGGGAATTACAGCCCCTGAAACCTTAGGTTTTATTTATAACCTGAACTTCAAGCTTCCAAATTACAGAATAATACCTGTTTTCGTTCCCATGCAGCATTTTAAATCACTTTACCGAAAATTATACAACATCTCTTTTACCGATTTTGATTCCCCCCTGAATAGGCAAAGTGATGCAAAAGAAAGCAAATCAATTGTAATGCCTCTGTCGCAGACTGTAAAAAAGGAACCTGTACTTTTTTTTAAATATAAAACCATGATTTCAAATCCTGAAAAGGAAAAGCATCTTATCCGTAACCTGTATTCAAAATATGAATTATTGAGACAACTCACCGGGAAAAATGCAAAATCGAATCAATTTTCTTCCTTTATGGTTTTTATAGGTGAAAATTTCAAATTACTTACCCACTGCAAAAGTTACTCAAAACTTTTGATTACACTGTCCGGTGACAGTGACGGTGTTCATCTTATTGCAAAACCAATTTATGACAAATTAAATCCATGACAAGAGTCATCACAATTACAAGCGGTAAAGGAGGGGTAGGCAAAACCTCCATCAC
>WFQS01000077.1 GCA_015486915.1 Desulfobacteraceae bacterium | reverse complement strand
GCGCCTCCTCCGTATGTGGCATGGGGAACGACAACGCCCTTTGAACCGCTTTCACATATATCCTTGTGTTTCAGCCTCTGGGCCCGTGCACCAAGGGCATAGTTTAAAGATACTGCATGATCAAGTTCAAAGGAATGATTGGAGTCTGTAACACGGATCATCCTTAATCCGCCCCTTGCTATATCATTTGCCCTTAAATGGGTGCCGCATATATAATGGCCATTGACAAGAAAAATTCCAAAAACAGCCTTGTCAAACACAAGGGGATCGAGGATACGGTTGTCAAAACGGAATGCATAGGATCTTTTTTCAGGTTTGTAAAAATTGGTTTTCAAGGTACATGATACGATCTTAAACATAAATTTAAAAATATCATAACCATGGACAAAATCCATGAATCTCACGGCAATAATTTTTTCAAATTCCTTGAATTTTGCCTGTATTTTTGCTTCGGAAGGTCTGTTGCTTAACGCAGGATTGAATTTTCTGTTAAAAAGGTCAAAGAGGAATTTAATTAGATCAGGATTTTCCTTTACAGCCTCAAGTATGAGTTTAAAAGTATAGGTTGATTTTGTTGATTCATAGATTCTTCCTGCAAATGCCGCTTTGTGGTCTTTGCTTGCAAGACTTTCCATGATTTCCCTGTCTGTTTTATTCTCCCTTTCCTGGAAAACAAACATATGGGTGAAATCGATTGCATTTCCAGCAAAAAGCATCTCGTTAAAACTTAATTTCCCCTGTTCGTAGAGTTCTGTCACACTGCTGACCCCAAATGAGAGATACGCGCACATATCATTGACAACGGCTGCCTCCTGTTTTCTCGACAGTTCTCCGTCAACGTATAATGAACATATGGAAGAGGGAACAGAGGATTTGGAAATATATGGTTCCCAGTAGGCTCTTTTTAAAATAAGGTCATGATCTGCAAACAGTTTTCTTAAAACATGCAGCTGGGGCAGGGCAAAATCACTATTGAAAACCAGTCGTGTCTGGCCTGTTTCAGGGAGATTAAACACTTCAATAAGAGGAGTTGGCGCTTTTTCAACACTGGTTAAAAATTTTTCATAACGCTGCCTCGTAAACTTAGGTGTAATTGCATAGTCCCCTGCAAGGCTGAATAGAAATCTTGAGTTTTCAAAATCATCTTTTTTATAGTCATTTACGGTTTCAGATCTGAATATATAAGTGTAATAATTATTTTCAGGACAGAAATAATATTCCCGTCTGTGGCCTGTGAGAAGGGGCTGAAGAGTTTTTTCCATGGCATCACGGGTCTCCTCGGTTGCAATCCTCATCCGCTGTGTCTGGGAGCCCTGCTCAAGATCAAATCCGATATTACCTATTTTTCCATGGAGGACAACATTACCACCCTTGTATTTCATGCTTGTTGCAATGGATGCAAGAATGTTTTTTAAAGAATCTTTTGTTATATTTTCAAAGAAATAATTTGGAAGGCCTAATTTATCCAGCAGAATGCCTGCTGCCATGTTAATGCAATTGGCTGTTAAAAGGCCTTCTGTGGACAGATCTATCACAGCTTCATACAAAATTTTCGGATCAAGATTCACACTCTGGGCTTTATTAATGATATAGGTTCCCTGTGAAACAGAATTATCACATTTTAAATCATTTTCCATGGCCACCCTCCCCTTGTTTTATCCTTAATTTACAATAGTTTATCGCCTGAAAGAAAACAAAAAGGCCCTATGATCCTGTAATCCGGTAAAAGCCCTGTTTTCCGCTGAGGCACAATTAAATCCATTAGAAAAAAATTATTTCCCGGAAAGCTCCCAAACTTCATTATTTTAAGTTTAAATCAATATAATTATTAACATTACATGGTTGATTTAGCAACCATAAACCTGTTATTAAGCCCCAGGATGAATATAATTTCAAATAAATGGTTTAATAAAGTATCCGTGTTGATTCCCTCCCATAGAAAAGGTGCATTTGTAACCCTTTTTTTCACTATTTTTATTATTGTGACCGGTATGGGCATGGTTGTACCGCTTCTTCCCCTGTATGCAGAAAAACTTGGGGCAAACGGCCTATATATCGGGATGATTTTCGGTTCCTTTGCTTTCTCAAGAACAATTTTCCTGCCATATTTTGGAAAATTATCAGACCAGAAGGGACGTAAACCATTTATACTTGCAGGCCTTGGAGGATATGTTTTTGTAGCCATAGCATTTGTTTGGTTTGCCAACGTTAATTCCCTTATTTTAATCAGATTCCTCCAGGGAATTGCCTCGGCAATGATAATGCCGGTGGTCCAGGCCTATATTGGAGAGATAACTGAAAAGAACAGGGAAGGCTAT
>WFQS01000076.1 GCA_015486915.1 Desulfobacteraceae bacterium | reverse complement strand
TTTTCTGTGAAGGCACTTCAACCCGCTCAGCCATATAGGAAAGATAAAACCCGTCATAGTGAACCATGACAGGCACCTGAATATCGTAATCTTCTGCAAGACGATAGGCCATTATCACAAGATCAAGAATTTCCTGGCTG
Source organism: Desulfobacteraceae bacterium (assembly GCA_015486915.1). Next base: position 2,167 of record WFQS01000076.1, on the reverse strand, counting down.
TCTTCGGCAATGAGAAATATCCATCCGCAGTCCCTTATGCTTATCATATCCTGCTGACCTGCAGAAACTGCTATAATTCCGGGAGTTTCCCTGTTTACATTGACCATTACAACGGGAGCTCTTGCACCTGATGCTGCAAGAATCGCATCATACATGAAAACCAGGCCCCAGGAGGATGTTGCAGTAAAAACCCTTGCTCCCGCAGCAGAGGCTGCAGTAACCGTGTTCATGGCGGAGTTCTCGCCGTCAACGGTTACCATTTCAGCGTCAAGTCTGCCAGTTGCATGGTAATGGGATAATTTTTCAATGATTTCTGTCTGGGGGGTAATTGGGTATGCGGCAACAACATCGGGACGGCAGAGGACAGCGCTGATGGCTGCTGCACCGTTTCCCGTTATAACTTTAAGTTCAGATTTTTCCGAATTCATGTTCATTTAAATTCTCCCTCCGGAACCATGGAAATGGCTTTTTTTGGACATTCTCTTGCACATACTCCGCACCCCTTGCAGAAATTAAGATCAGAATAAAAAAACTGGTCTTTCATTTCAATACACTGGATGGGACAGTACATGGCGCAGAAACCGCATAGAATGCATTTTTCTTCATCAAGTACAGGCCTTTTTGTTCGCCAGCTTCCGGTATCAGAACATAAAAGTTCTGTTGTGGCATCTGACCACGGGCCTTGAAAGTTAAAATAAATTTTTTCTGACATTACGATATTCTCCTCCTTTATAACTGCCATGAGGCAGATCTGAACTGCGCTTCTATGCCTCTCAACGAACATAGAAAGAGTATTTGTTACTTTGTCCAAAGTGAGCTCTTTCTTATAAACTGCCATGAGGCGGATCTGAAGACTTTCAGACTGCCTCTAAGAATCAAAGATTCTGACAAATATTGGGCCGAAGGCGCGGAGCCAACTCTTATTCTTTAAGGAGCTTAGCAGGAGTTTCTTATAAAAACCTGACCCCTTATGTACCTGAGCCCGTTGTTTTTCTTTAACAACCATGAGGCCGAGCTGGACTCAGACCCGGAACAGGCTCACAACAAATTATGAAATAAACGTAAAAATTTGCGTTCTGTTTCTTATAAAAGAAAAAGCGTACTTTTAATAAAAGTAACAAATGCTCTTTTTGTTTTCGTTGTGAGGCACTGTACGCTGTTCAGATCGGCCTCATGGCCGTTATAAAAAATTAAGGACCTGTGGAAAAGCGACATAAGATTTATCCATATTTTCAGACACCCTACGGTTGAGCTGCTTTTCAATCGGCAGGTTGTAAAAAACTAAGATCTCTTCTTATTCTTCCTTCCTTAATATAGCTTGATATAGTACCCTTTGTATCTATTTCATAGCCATGTCTTAGCCATATCATAGTTCCATGTCAAGAAAAAAATAATAAAAACCCGAATTTTAAACACCCGGCAGTACCGGAGTACGGTTCAACGATTTTAGTGCCTTACTCCTCAATTCCTGTACAAAAAACAAGAAATTGAGGAGAAGCAAATGGGTTGCGGGCATCGCCCGCTTTGGATACTGTAAAAAACAGAAATCTTATAATTAGGATCGGAGATGAAATAAGTTGAACAGAAATAGCGCAGAATTCCAGCCCATGTACAAGGCGCATTAAAGGTTGCATACTCAACGTATTCGGCCTTTGATGCAACGAAGTAGATGGGCCGGAAGACAGGCAATCTCGTTCAACTTATAAAATTTTCGATCCTTAAAGACAGTTGACATGATTTTATTTAACTGCATGGGACAGATCTTGAATTGCCAGGAACTTGCCTGCAACAGAAAATGGAGGGAGGGAATGAAAGCCTTATTGTTGTGTGGTATTTAAATGCTTTGCAGGAGACAGGAGCTGTGAGTTTTTTAATCTTTTATGCCTGGGATATATCAGCAAGAACAACAGAAATATTGTCTTTCCCACCATTTGCATTGGCCGCATGGATCAGATTATCAACCTTTTCCTTAATATCTGTTCCTGAAGAAAGATATTGTTTCACAAGAGAATCGTTTATCATATCAGTCAGGCCGTCCGAACAGAGAAGAAACAGGTCACCCTGTACAATTTTCCCTTTTAAAATATCCAGTTCCGGATTCTTTTTAATTCCCACAGCTCTTAAAATTACGTTTTTAAAAGAATGGTGCGCAGCCTCATCCTCGGTG
>WFQS01000075.1 GCA_015486915.1 Desulfobacteraceae bacterium | reverse complement strand
TCATATTTCGGATCTGCTTCAAGCATCTTTGCCTTTGCTTCAGCATCCGGTGTCCATGAAACTCCGTCAGCACCGTAAACCTCTTTTGCTATTTTTTCCACACGATCCCTTAATTTCATTTCAATGGGATAGAGGAATTCAAAATTTGTCTCTTCATCACAGGCCTCTTTAACAGCTTCTGCAAGCTCTATGGCACCGTCACCGCCATTTTCCCAGTGAGTTGATTTTGCACAGCGTGCACCGGCATCTTCGGCTGCCTTTCTGACCAATGCAATTTCAGCATCGGTATCTTCATGAAAGCAGTTTATGCAGACAACAGGATTGATACCTGACTTACGTATGGTATTAATATGGTGAACCATATTACATACACCTTTTTCCAGCAATCCGAGATTTTCCTTTTTATACTCTTCTGCAAGGGGAAGACCTGCAACAACCTTTGGTCCGCCACCGTGCATTTTCAGGGCACGGATAGTACTCGTTAACACTGATACATGGGGTTTCAAGCCACTGTTACGGCATTTTACGTTCCAGAATTTCTCAAATCCGATATCAGCTCCAAACCCACTTTCAGTTACATGATAATCAAACAATTTCAAACCGACACGGTCAGCAATAATTGAAGACTGGCCAACCGCAATATTTGCAAATGGTCCTGCATGTATCATACAGGGCTGATATTCAGCAGTGCACATAAGTGTTGGATTAATTGTATTTCTCATCCATGCTGTCATGGCTCCGCCAACCTCAAGGTCACCGGTTGTAACGGGTTTACCGGCTTTGTCAAAGGCGACCGTTACCTCATCAAAGCGTTTTCTCATGTCTGCAAGGTCTTTTATAATGGAAAGAATGGCCATAAGCTCAGAACCAACTGCAATACCGAACTTGGACTGCATGGTGAACCCGTCATAGCGGCCGCCCATACCAATAATGATATTTCTAAGACTCTGGGCGCAGTAGTCAATTATCCATCCAAGCTCAACCCTTGTTGGATCAATATCAAGACGACGCATCTTTGTAAGTCTCTGTAACTGCTCATCGTTGTAATTACGCTCATGCTGCATGCGGGCGGTCAGGGCCACCATGGCAAGGTTGTGAGCATTCATTATATCATTAATATCGCCTGTAAGGCCGAGAGAGAACTCAGTCATTGGAATAATAAGGGAATTACCACCGCCTGCTGCAGTTCCTTTTATGTTCATGGTGGGGCCGCCTGAAGGCTGCCTTAAAGCACCGCCTACATTCAGACCAAGTTTACCCATACCTTCCATGAGACCGCATGCCGTAGTACTTTTACCTTCACCGAGAGGAGTCGGAGTAATAGCGGTTACCTCGATATATTTCCCATCGGGTTTATCCTTCAGCCTGTCAATTATTTTCAAAAAATCAAGTTTAGCAAGTCTGCCCATAGCAAGGACTTCATCCTGCTGCAAACCTAATTTTTCTCTCCACTGATCAGGTGTCGGCATATTTTTTTCCGCTGCTTCGGAAATCTGCCAGTCAGCCATCTCTACTGCATTATAAGCCATTTTGCCCATCCTCCTAAATTTAAAATAAATTTTTTGACGGAGAAATTTCTCCCTCACCATTTCCATACAAACAAAGAAAAACCCGCAAAATATATAAGCACTCAAACTTTTCAGCTTTTTCCATGTAATCTTTATGAATTTATTAATTCAAATTTTGCTGATTGATGCTGATTTATACTTTTACGGAGTTAATCAAATATAATACACAAAATTTCCCGTAATAATTTTTCAAAAAACAAGGTTGAAATTAAGGTATTTTTCTTAAGTCAAATCCCCTACCATAAAAAAAAAATCAGTCAACACTATTGGAAAAAATTAAAACTTTTCCATGGCGATGCATTACCTTAAGCCGGTTGAATCCTGGCAAAAGTACCGGTATCTTATCATTGATGTGGTTGAAAGCAAATCACAGCTTGCCTGTTATACTTATAATATCCGGCATATTCAATACTGATGGTCTCGTAAAAAGTCGAAAATGCTAAAACTGCTATTAATAATTTCAGTGTGTTACGACTGAAAAAATGCCAAAATCTGACTTTTTACAGGTTCATCAATACTTAAAATAAAATAATTAAAAGCAATGAATAGGTTTTATTTTATTTATTAATTAAATAATATAAATACCCTCATCTGTTGACAAATTTTGATTCAGGTTGTAAAGAAATCTATTTAATCGAGTTGAACCGTCTACTGATTTTGACTCTTTTTTTTTAGTTTTTGTGATGGTTACTATGGTAATTTGAAAATTAATGACCATTTTAATTACTATGACCATTATACCATTATGATAAAATAGTGAACCCGCAACCAATAACAACCAACATTTTATAAGGAGGTCAAAGTGGGATTTGAAATTACAAAAGAATCCTATGCCGGCGGAATCAAGGAAATCACCATAGGGAAAGGTGATAAAGCCCTTACTGTCGGTGGAGAAACATGCTATCCTTTTTACCAGTTTGAAGGCGAGATACCCAACAGACCCATTATTGCAATGGAAATATGGGATATGGAACCACCTGAATGGCCAGCGGCAGCGCTTGAGCCATTTAAAGACGTTCTCACTGATCCTGCTGCATGGGCAAAAAAATGTGTTGATGAATTCGGCGCAAAGGCAATCGTCCTGCAGTTGAAAAGTATCGATCCCAATGACAAGGATGCAAGCCCGGAAGAAGCTGCTGCAACGGTAAAAAAAGTTCTGGCAGCAATTGATGTACCCCTTATTCTGTGGGGATGTGCAGCTCCTGCCAAGGATGAAGAAGTTCTCAAGAAAATTGCCGAGGAATGCCAGGGTGAAAATCTCACCATAGGCCCTGTTGAAGAAAAAAACCACAAGGGTATCGGCGCTGCTGCAATGGGCTATGGACATACCATCATATCCTCCTCGCCAATTGATGTTAACCTTGCAAAACAGGTTAATATTTTACTGGAAAATCTTGGAATGCCTTTGAATAAAGTTATTGTTGATCCCACAACGGGCGGCCTTGGATATGGCATGGAGTATTCATATTCAGTAATGGAACGTCTTGCCATGGCAGCCATGAACCAGGGAGATGACAAACTCCAGAATCCCATGATCAACAACCTTGCCAATGAAGTGTGGAAATGCAAAGAGGCTAAACTCACCGTTGAAGGGGAGCCACTGCTTGGCGATCCTGAAAGACGTGCCATACTCATGGAATCCATTGGTGCAGTTTCATATCTCATGGGCGGATCAAATATACTTATAATGCGTCACCCTGAATCAATCAGACTTACAAAAGCCTTTATTGACCTTATCATGGATGGCGGATCAGCAATGGATGTCGGCCCCATTGAAAAACGTCTTGATGATGTTGATATCGATTTTGCAGCCCTTGCACCTGAAGTTGATCTTACCATAGAAGAAGAAGAAGGCGCTACAAAAAAAGCCGCTCCTGCAAAAGCAGAAGCAAAACCTGCTGCCAAACCTGCTGCAAAGGCTGAGCCCGCTCCTGCTGCGAAGGCTGAAAAAGCCAAACCTGCAGAAACTCCGGCAGCTCCGGTAAAAGAGGAAAAACCCGCTGTTGATGCCAAGGCAGAAGCAGAAGCCGCTGCAAAGGCAAAAGCTGAAACCGAGGCAAAGGCAAAGGCAGATGCCGCTGCAAAAGCAAAAGCCGATGCTGAAGCAAAGGCAAAAGCAGAAGCAGATGCAAAGGCAAAGGCTGAGGCAGATGCAAAGGCAAAAATTGAAGCGGAAAAACAGGCTGAAAAGGATGCCGCTGCAAAACTTGAGGCTGAAGAACAGGCATTAAGAGATAAAAGAGCGGCAGAAATGGCAAAACATGCTGCAGAGCAAACTGCTGCACCTAAGGCAGAAATTAAAAAAACTGCAGCAAAAACGCAGATGTCAAAAACTGCAAAACTTTTAAATCAGCTTAAAAAACGTCGATAAAAGACAAAGCATAACCCCTTACAATAAAAAATGATTAATGCTTTGTTAAAAACATTAAATCAATCAAGAGGAGGAACCTCTAATGGCAGAAGTAAAAAAAATAAAGGCAGCAAAAAAACCGAAACTTGCTGATCCAAAGGAAGCTTCAATTGATCTGACAACCCAGGAATTGATTGCACATGCCCAAAAACTTGGTGTGGAAACAATTTTTGACCGTGCAATGAACTTAAAACCCTGCGCCATCGGCATCCAGGGCATCTGCTGTAAGAACTGTTCAATGGGACCATGCAGACTGCCCCTTCCAAAGGGTGGAATAGAAGGTGAAGACACAAGAAAAGGCATGTGCGGAGCTACTGCAAACACAATTGCCGCAAGAAATTT
>WFQS01000074.1 GCA_015486915.1 Desulfobacteraceae bacterium | reverse complement strand
TTTGCTGAAGATGAGAACAGAGTGTAAGCCCTGATTCCCATTTTTTTAATTTTTTTCCTGTTAATTACAAGGGGAGATATCCTCATGGCCACTATTCCCTTGATATTTTTCATAAAAACAGGGGTATGATTGATATTTGCATCCTGTATCATGGGCACAAAATACAATTTTCTCTCGCCCCCGCCCTGATTTGCCGGCATTGCCTGTTTATAGCAGTTCTCATCCATAACATAGGAAGATTTTACCTTGACACCGTAATTGGCAAGAAGTTTTCCAAGACCTGTATCAACGGGTATATACTGAGGCCCCCTGCCAAAGCCGCCCTGCTGCCGGGGCATTATTTCATTAAATGCATCGGGAAAAATCGCAAGGTTTGTTCCGCGCATAAGTGCCTGATCAATTTCAAAAAGTTCATAATCGGAAAATTTTTTCGTGGGCCTTGAAATGATAAGACAATTTAAACCTTCGGGAATTCCGTTTTTCTTTAAATCAACATATTTTATTGAATATCTCTTGGAGAGAAGATGATTAAAAACGCTCATTTGACCCTGCTGCCGTCCCATCATACCCATTCCTGCAGGTGTCATTGGAGATGTTCCATGGTCATGCAGATATCCTATTGCCCTGTTAATACCGATCATCCTGTCCATGGTGTCTGACATGGTATTTTCGATGTTTTTCGGAGCGGCCATTTGATACTGGGTCCCGAAAACCGGGATGTTTACACTTGTTATAATGGGAATTGTTTCTGTCTTATCCTTATATTCCATCACAATACCGGCACAACCGCTTCCCTTACTTATATTTTTTTTGGGAAGGGCTGGCCATCTTAAAGTCATTATATGGTATTTTTCACCGGTGGCTTTAATTTGATCTTCCTTTAAAGGATCAACAAGTTTAAAATCTATTTTCCCGAAACTTTTTTGATTTAATTTTTCAGCAATCTCCTTGATTGAACCTTTAAGGGATGAAAGTTTGTTCAAGCCGATAAGCGGGGCAATTTTATTTAAGGAAGAGGAAAGATACATGGTGATTTTCACCTTGTCTTTAAGCCTTAAAAGCGCACTTACCTTGTTATTTAAATGCTGTATGGCCGTTGTTATTTTATATTCCAGCCCCTGGGTGGAAGTTATGGCAGGTATTTTTTCAATAAGATCACCGTGAATTATAACAAGCCCCATATATGCCTGTTTGAACTGCAGTTCATCATTTTCTATGATTCTTATCTGCACCGGAGATATTCCGTAATCCTCTGCAATTTTCCTGTTTTTATCAGCAGTTGCAGTTAATCCGGCATCCTTGGAAGTGACATCGTAAAATCTGTAATTAAAGAATTTATTGCTGTATGATGCATATTCTTCCATTATATCATGGAGATATCTTTCAGTATTATTATAGGGTGCAGGAAGATCTTTGGTAAAAAATATTTTAACGGTTAAAGGCTCTGACAGGGTCTTTACAACTTTTTTACTGGCAGCAGATAGCGAGTAAAGCTTATTTGCAGTCAAATCAACCCTGTAAAACAGGCTTACCCCTGCAACATTTATCAACACAATTACAATGAAATATATCAGAAATTTAAAATACTTTTCTTTTGTTTTAAATCCGCTCATTTGATTTACTCCTTAGTTTCTTTCCTGCATAACAAGATATGTCCCAAAAAGCCCAATAAACATCAGACTGAGAAAATAAATAATATCCCTGGAATCAATCACTCCCTTGGCAATACTCTGGAAATGAGAATCCGCACCGAGAAATCCCACAACACCTGTCAAAGCACCCGGTACAAAAAAGAGCAGTTTATCGATGATTGTAAGGGCAAAACACAAAAAAGAGCCGATTATAAATGCTACAATCTGATTCCGCGTGAGGCAGGATGCAAAAATTCCAATGGCGCAAAAAGCACCGCCAAGCAGGATTGCTCCAATATAGCCTCCAATGACAGGACCTGGATCAAGCTTTCCCACCATTGCTATGGAAACGGCATAGGAAATTGTGGGAATCAGCATGCAGAACGTAAAAAGCACAGCTGCAAAAAATTTTCCAAGTGCAATATCAATGAAAGAAACCGGCATGGTAAGCAGTGTTTCATAGGAACCGATATTCATCTCTTCTGAAAAAAGCCTCATGGTGACGGCAGGAATGACAAAGGCAAATATCATGGGAAGAAGTGCAAAAAAATTTCTCATATCTGCCCTGTCAAAAAGGAAAAAGGTTGAAAAGAAAAACCACCCGGTAATGATAAGAAACATGGCAATGACAATATAAGCTATGGGGGAAATAAAATAATCTTTGAATTCCTTCACTGCTATATGTATGATCTGGTTCATCTTTTAATTCTCCTTTGTAAGTTCTCTGAATATTTTTTCAAGGCTCTTTGATTCCATAAAAAGTTCCGTTATAATCCAGTCGGTTTCCTTTATTTTAAGGTAGATCTCTTTTCTCAAATCAAAATCATCTGAAGTTTTAATTTCAAAGGATACTGTTTCTTTTTCCCTTGACTCCAACTGCCTGATCTCATTTTCTCCTGCAATCTGCCTTAAAAGAGTTGCAGCTTTTTCAGGATCTGCCCCGCTTAGGGATAATTTTACAGATGAGCCTTTTTCTGCCTTTTTTTTAAGGGACCTGGCTGAATCATCGGCAACGATTTTCCCCTTATTTATGATAACAATCCTGTCACAGGTGGCTTCTGCCTCGCTTAAAATATGTGTAGAAAAAATAATTGTCTTTTCTTTTCCTATTCTCTTAATAATGGCCCTTATATCTGCGATCTGGTTGGGGTCAAGACCGGAGGTCGGTTCATCAAGTATAAGGATTTCAGGATCTGTCATCATTGCATGGGCAAGTCCAACACGCTGTTTCAAACCTTTTGAAAGCTCATGCACGGGTTTATGCATTATACCTGAAAGCCCACAGAGATCTGCCAGCTCCTTGAGTCTTTTCATTCTTTCTTCCCTGTTCAGGCCCCTTATTCCTGCAACATAATCAAGATAATCAAAAACAAGCATATTATGATAAAGCGGGGCCGACTCAGGAAGATAACCAATGAATTTCTTGATTTTTAAAGTATCTTTTAATATGGAAAAATCCTTTACCTGTATATCACCTGAAGAAGGCCTGAAATACCCGGTAAGCATTCTTAAAGTAGTTGTCTTGCCCGCACCGTTTGGGCCCAGCAGTCCGAGGATCTCACCCTTGTTAATATCAAGGCTTATTCCGTCAACCGCACAAAAATCATTGTAGTATTTGGTCAGATTTCTTACCTGTATCACAAATACCTCCTTGCCATTTTAATAAATCTATTTTATAAATTAATAATCTTCTATAACCCTGCTTTTTTCAATAAACAATTCAAGTTCAGCCTTTGCCTTTGAACATGCAATAACCGATTTTTCAATATTTATACAAAAGGGATCATCCGGTCCGAGGATATCCCTTGATTTTTTGAGAATATTTTTTCCTTTTTCCCAATACCCGGCAACCTCATTAAACAGCATCTTTCTTGTTTCATGCCTTTTTTTCTCGGCACGGATAACATCTTCCAGTCTCTGTATGGAATATTCAACAAGGGCATCCCTTGGAGTATTATAACTTTTTGATATAAGAGACAGAATATCAAGGGTTCTCCTGCTCAAAACAAAGGTTTTTTGAATCCTGACAATCTTGTTGAACTTCTTTATCTCTATATTTTCAGCGATATTGCCAAGTTCTGCACTATTGTCTATGAGGTGATCAAACAAAGATTTCTGTTTGATGCCAAGATGCAGAGCAACAAGACTTAAGGATTCGATTGCCCTTTCCGAAAGTTTAAAAGTAGCTCTCACAGACTGTTTCCCCCTTAATGCAAATGCCGTTGTATCGGGCGGTCTCTCCCTTTTCGAGTCTATTTCTTTTTCTGCCATAATAGTCCCCTTTGAAATCATATTACTAAAAATAAAATGAGCAAAATAATAATAATTATTATTTTGCTCAATCACTTTTATAAGAAAATTATTTTTGAATCAAGTTTTTTTACTACTTTTACCTGTTTTTCCCTGTCAGATGTGATTTTTAATTTCCGATTTAAGGTCAATATTGAATTTTTTAATATGCTTCCACACGGTAACACGGCTTATACCAAGGATTGCAGCGGCTTTTGACTGATTCCCGCCTGTTTTTTGAAGGGCTTGTATTAATTTTTGTCTGCCGCTGTCAAAAAGAGTGGAAGATGATACAGATATTTTCCGGCCGGCATTATTGATATCCTGTTTTGTAATTTTCTCCTGGAGATGTTCCGGTCCGATAATATTCTGATGTGAAAGAACAAATGCATATTCCACAGCATTTCTCAATTCCCTTATATTTCCAGGCCATGTATATTTCATCATCAGCTGCATTGCTTCGGGAGTAAGCCCTAAAATATTTTTACCGGTTTTCCGGGAGTTAATATTTACAAAATGCTGAATAATTAAAGGAATATCCTCTTTGCGGCTCTCAAGAGAGGGGCAGTATATTGGAAACACATTAATTCTGAAAAAAAGGTCTTCCCTGAATTCATTATCTGCCATCATTTTTTCCAGATTACGGTTGGTGGCTGTGATTATTCGTACATCAACCGGAATTGACCTGCTTTCCCCCACCCTCTGTATTTTTTTACTTTCCAGAACTCTTAACAGTTTTACCTGAATGGACATGGGGGCATCACCTATTTCATCAAGAAAAATTGTGCCTTGATGGGCTGCTTCAAATCTTCCGATCCTGCTGGAGTCAGCTCCTGTAAATGCACCTTTAACATGACCGAAAAGCTCATCTTCAAGAAGATTCTCATTTAAAGCAGCGCAATTAACTTCAATAAATGGTCCATCGTGTCTTGACCCTGATTCATGTATAGCCTTTGCCACAAGTTCCTTTCCAGTTCCGCTTTCGCCGAGGATCATAACAGGGGTATCTGACACAGCCACATCTTTAATCATCTCAAACATGGTCTGTATAATTGATGTTCTGCCGATTATACCGTGGAATCCGTCATCGAGATGGTACATTCTCTTTAGGGAACGGAGCTCATTTTTACAGTTGATACTCTCTGAAATATCCCTAAGGGTTTCAACAGCGCCGACTATTTTGCCATCATCATCATAAAGGACTGACGCTCTTTTAATGATCTGTATATACCTGTTGTGCCGGTTGGATATAAGGCATTTTTTTTCACTCATCATTTTTCTTGAAAAAAGTCCACACCAGTCCTTCCCTGACCCTTCTCCCTTTATCTTACATCCCGTGCAGTTAAGAATCCTGCAGGATTTTCCTATGAGTTCATCTTCTGTGTATCCGGTCATAAGAGTTGCCGCATGATTGGCAGCAACCAGTGTTCCCGAAGAATCAATTATTATGACTCCTTCCTGAACAGAATTTAAAATAGTTCTCCAGTATTTCCCGATATTCATTTTTTCAATTCTCTCTCATATAACTGCCATGAGGCATATCTGAACAGCGTTTCAGTGCCTCAGAAAATCATGGTTTTTGACGAGCATCAAAAGAGCATCTGTTACTTTGTCTGAAAGTGAGCTCTTTTGTATAACGGCCATAATGTTAACTTTAACTGTTAACATGTTAAGCCTGTATTAACAATATTAATCGTAAAACTATAAGCAAAAATTATTACCCATAAAAACAAACTTTAAATATTATCTCATAATATCAAGCCGATATCTGTTTAAATTCATTCTGAATCTATTCTTTAAAATGCAATGGCATGTTAATTGCTCAAAAGTCCATTGACAGTTTTAACTGTTGACCGTGCTTTGACCGTGAGCAGGTTAAAACCATCAGTGGAAATTAAGTGCTGATAAAACCGGTAAGCTTTTATTAACGGCCATGAGGCCGAGCTGGACAGCGCTGCGGAGCCTCAAAGAATCAAAGATTCTGACGAACATAGAAAAAGCATTTGTGACTCTGTCAAAATAGAGCTCTTTCTTATAAAAACTTATGGAGGAGATGAATTGCCGTCTGAAACGTTGTTTTCAAGTACAAAACAGGAAATAAAAAATACATATAATGCAATATTTGGACAGGAATGGCCTGCATGGCTTGCCGGAATATTCATTGCCGTAATAGCAATTATGATTTTTCTCTGGGACACCCCATGGGGAATTGCAGGCGGATATAAAAACTGGGGAAAATGGGTTTTATACGCTGTGGGAATAAATTCAAAAAAACCGTTTGTTCCATGGCTTCATCCAATGTCCATGTCAAATTTTGGTATTTTAACAGGTGCATTTATATCTGCCTTGATGAGCCGCCAGTTTAAAATAAGAAAAGCGCCGCCCATTGAATACGCAAAGGGCCTTACCGGCGGCATTTTAATGGGTATTGGAGCATGCTTTGCCAGGGGGTGTAATGTAGGCGGCTTTTATACTGCAAGTGCGATGTTTTCAATGGGGGGAATTGCCATGATGTTCGGCCTTGGTGCAGGAGCATGGCTGGGACTGAAATATCTGTTATGGGAAATGGAAAATATTACCATAAAACCCATGGCTCAGAAAAAAAAGAACAAAGATTCTTCCGGTATCAACTGGGACATTGTACAGCCGTATATTGGAGGACTTATCTTTTTTGCCGTTATAACGGCTTTTTACTTTTACTCATCCATTGATAAAACCGTTCTTGGTGGATATCTCTTCTTCGGCGTTTTGATAGGCCTTTCAATGCACAAATCAAGATTCTGCTTTGTCCGGGCATTCAGATGCCCTTTTATGACAGGAGAGGCAGATATGGTGAAATCAGTTGCCATGAGCCTGATGATATACGCCATGGGATCTGCTGTAATTAAATGGGCATGGCTCAAAGAGCCCATGATGGGTGTTCATCATCCCTTTGTTCTTGGAAGCCTTGGAGGAGGACTTGTATTTGGAATCGGCATGATACTTGCCGGGGGATGTGCAAGCTCCACTCTGTGGAGGATAGGCGAAGGGCATCTTAAGCTTGTAATGGCCCTGATAGGCTTTGCCCTGGCTAATTCTTTTGCTGATAAACTTCTTGTAATGTATTCAATTAAAGAAAAGATCGGAAAAGCCATATTCATGCCTGAAATTTTTACGTGGAAATTTACCATTCCACTTTTTATTTTATTTTTCATGCTCTGGGTTTTCATTGCCGTATGGAATGAAAAAACGGAAAAATTTGTCATTTTTTAACATATTATAATTTTTATTAACCGCCATGAGGCGGATCTGGTTTTGCCCGGATCTGTCTTGCAACAATCAAAAAAAGTTGCACTGTGTTTTGTGATAACTTTCAAATTAAAGGAAAATAAACAATGGATCTTACTGAAATTAATCCTGATCAGATTCTCGACACATGCGGGCTTACCTGCCCCATGCCGCTTTTAAAAACCAAAAAAGCTTTAAAAGGAATGAAACCGGACCAGATTCTTGAAATTCACGGCAATGATCCGGGATCAAAAAACGATATCCCGAACTGGGGGAACAAGGGGGGTAATGAATTTCTCGGCATGGAGGATATTGACGGGGATGTTACAAAATATTTTATAAAAAAAGGATAAAAAAAATATGGCTGACAAAATAGCAGTATTGATTAAAGACAAAGATCAGCAGTACGAGGGGCTTAGAACGAGCCTGGGGCTGCTCCTTGAGATGGCCGAGGTGCAGATGTTTGTTTTAAATCATGAAATTGCCAACATGGATGAAGCATACTCGGAAAACATGGAGTTCATTGATGAGATGGAAGGTGAAAGATTTACCAATAATACGGTAAATGCAGAAAAATATGGTTTTAAGTATGCAACAACAGCTGAAATCGGAGATAAGCTTAAACAGGCATCTCTTGTAATTCCATTTTAGGAGAAAACACATGAAAGTATTGCACATATTTAAATCTGTTCCAGATGAAACTGTTAACGGACTGATCACAGAATTTTCAGATCACGAAGAAAAAAAGGCGGCATTATATCAATCTGATGTTGACTGGGACTTACTTGTGGATGACATATTTGCATCGGATAAAGTGATTTCCTGGTGGTAATAACCGCAGTATCAGGATCGGTAAAAAGGATCTGAAAGATTTTTTTGTTTAAAATCTTCAGTTTGCACACCGGTTAGATCCTGCTTCAAACAAAAATTTGATCCAGGTGACAATAAGTAAAGATAAAATTCAACAATAAAATAGATAAAATAAAAGAAAAATAAGGAAAAATATATGTCTGAATCACTTGGAATACTTGTCTCATCTGACAAGCATCTTGACTATGTTGTAAACCTCACCGATGCTGCCCATAAAAAGGGAAAAGATGTAAATATTTTTTTTACGGGATCTTCCGTTAAACTTACTTTCAACCCTGATTTTGAAAAACTTGTTGGAAAAGCTAAAATATCAATCTGCGATGTAAGTTTCCGTGCCAATGGATTCCATGGACGCGAAGAAGAGGTACCAGGCGTGGGGTTTAAGGATTTTGCCACCCAGGCGAGAAATGCTGAAATGTCTGCAGAATCAGACAGATACATTGTTATGTGATAACGATGATGCCAATATGGCTTTTTCCGGCATGGCCCTTGAGAAGTATGGAAATCCGCTTTAGCCGCCATGGGGCAGATCCCCGGTAAAATCAGATTTGCCCCATGGCAGTTATTGCTTAATTAAACCAGGAAAGGTACAGAACAATGAAAAGAAGAGATTTTCTTAAGCTGTCCGGGACAATGGCTGCAAGTGCATTAATTTCACCAGGTGCAACGGCTTTTGCTTCTGATAATCCTGAAATATCACCCGATGTTTTTGGATGTCTTGTTGATACAACTTTATGCGTGGGCTGCAGAAAATGCGAACAGGCCTGTAATGAGC
>WFQS01000073.1 GCA_015486915.1 Desulfobacteraceae bacterium | reverse complement strand
CGGCCTGCGACACCTTACAAGAGTTTAATCCGGTGATAATGGCAGAGAGGCCACACCCGTTCCCATCCCGAACACGGAAGTTAAGCTCTCTTGCGCCGATGGTACTGCACGGGCAGCTGTGTGGGAGAGTAGGACATTGCCGGATTATTTTATATAGGGGCTGAAAAGCCCTGCAAAAGCCCTGACTGGATAACTTCCAGTCAGGGCTTTTTTGATTTTTTGAGGAATCGCAGCGCAGCTCATATCAGCCTCATGGCCGTTATAAAGATGCTGCTTTTAAAAGAAACTACTGGGGAAAATTTAAAAAGGATTCCAGATATTTTTTTATTTCCAGAATTAAATTTTTTTGGGGTATGTTCAAGGCCGGAAATTCCAGGACCGGAGCATACCCCGTCACTTTATTTCTGCTGGTTCTTATACCATTGCGCCGGTTTGACAATCAGGGGAGGGACGAGTCCATCACCTTTGCTGTCAAACTGGTACATGGGCGACCCAATACCGGGCACTTTTACATCTCTTAAGTTCTTTATAAAAGATGCGCGGTCAATGCCGCCGTTTTCAATCACTTTTGCTGCAACTTTTACAGCATCATATCCGTAAATCGCTGCCAGGGGTGGCGCTTCGTTATATTTCTTTTTGAAATGGGATACCAGATACCGGGCTGTCGGTTTTTTAAGATCCAGGGACAATAAAGATGTAATATAAATATTGTCCAGATTTCCGGCAAGTTCAAAAAATTTGGGAGCTGTCAGGGAATCCGGTCCGTACATAGTTACATCCCATCCCATTTTACGTACCTGCCTGGCAATCATTCCCCCTTCATTATAGGTTATAAATAATAAAAGGATATCCGGGTTTTTGCTTTTTGCCTGTAAAATGATGGATGAAAAATCCACATCCTGTCCTGGTGTGATAACATCATCCGTGGAAATGGTTAAACCTATTTTCTTCGCTTCCACTTTGGCATACTTACGTAGTTGCTGCCCATAATCCTGGTTTTCACTGATGATGGCAATGGTTTTGGCTTTGAACTTATCTTTACAGGTTTTGATCATAAAATTTGCAATACTTTTTGTGGTGTATGTCAGGCGGATCAGGTTATCGAATCCCTGTTCCGTTATGGAACTGGCGTTTGCATAGGTAATGATATCGGCCAGACCGTATCGGTTATAAATCGGAGTTGAGGCCAGTGCACAGCTACTCATGGTGGGTCCAAGGACAGCGATGTATTTTCCGGAGACCACTTGTTTGGCCACATTTGCAGATTCCTTTGGATCACCGCGATCATCAAGGAAATTCAGTTTCAGGGTGTAGCCTTTTAAAGCACCTGCCTGGATACCGCCTGCGGCATTGATTTCTTTAATGGCTATCTCCTGCCCACGCCTGTCATCCAGGCCGTAATCACCATATTTTCCGGTGCATGCATCATACCCGGCCAGGCTGATGGTTTTGCTGTTTTTGTCAATGCCGTCTTTTGTTACTTTGGCAAAGCCCGGGGTAATTTCCAGGGCCAGTACAACGATCAAACACGTTAAACCTGCTAACCATTTCTTCATTTTTTTGTCTCCTTTTATTGTTATATTATCAAGGTATTATACCTCGCCCAAATAACTTTTTCTGATCTCTTCAGAATCCAGCAAATCTGCCGACTTGCCCTGGTGAACGATTTTTCCAAGTTCAATCACATAGGCACGCTGGGTGATTTTCAGCGCTTTTTTAACATTCTGTTCCACCAGCAGAATGGACAAGCCGGTCTTGTTCAGCTCCCTGATGGTTTTAAATATCTGGTTGACAAGGACAGGTGCCAGACCCATGGAAGGTTCATCAAGAAACAGCAGTTTCGGTCGTTTCATCAATCCCCTTGCAATGGCAAGCATCTGCTGCTCTCCACCGCTGAGAGTACCGGCTTTTTGTTTTTTACGTTCCCCGAGAATGGGAAACATTTCGTAATATTTTTCCATGTCCTGACGGATCGCCTTTTTATCTTTCCGTCCAAAGGCTCCCATCTGCAGATTGGTTTCCACAGTTCGCTGGGTAAAAACCATCCGTCCTTCAGGAACATGGGAAATCCCGAGATTGACAATTTTCTCCGGTGGCAAATTATTGATGGTTTGCCCCTTAAAGGAAATATTTCCGTTTGATGCTTTAATCAAACCGGATACTGTTTTGAGGAAGGTTGTTTTTCCGGCACCATTGGAGCCAATCAGGGCCACGATTTCCCCGGCTTTTATTTCAAGGTCAACTCCGAACAGGGCCTGAATTTTGCCATAACCGGATTCCAGAGAGTGAATTTTAAGCATTAAAGGTCTCCTTCATCTCCCAGGTATATTGCCTGGACATCTTTATCATTTTGAATTTGGGTGGGTGTGCCTTCCTGGAATTTTGACCCGTTGGCCAGCACAATCAGCCGCTGGGCAACAGACATGATAAATCTCATATTATGCTCAATAACAAAAACAGTGATTCCTTTTGTTTGCAGCAGTTTGATAAAATCAGCAAGATCATCCATCTCCACCGGGTTCATGCCTGCACAAGGCTCATCAAGCAGCAGCAGGTAAGGATCGGAAACAATGGCACGGCAGATTTCAAGCAGCCGCTGTTTGCCATAGGGCAGGTTTTTTGCCAGTATACCTTGACTGTCTGAAAGATCGGCTAGTTCCAGCACTGTCATTGCCTTTTTCCTTGCCTGGTGTTCAATTCTTTTTGTTTTAAGGAATCGGGCATAGACATCCCAGAGCGATGTGTCTATCCTGCAGTGAAGCCCGATGAGAATATTTTCAAGGACAGTAATATTGGGGAACACTCTCAGGTTTTGAAATGTCCTTGAAATGCCTTTTCCCGTGATCACATGGGCAGGCAGGCCGGTGATATCTTCATCATTAAATATAAATTTGCCCTTAGTGGG
>WFQS01000072.1 GCA_015486915.1 Desulfobacteraceae bacterium | reverse complement strand
GCATTCTTATCCTTGACGGGTGGGGTATCAATTCTGAAAAAAAAGGAAATGCAACTGCAATTGCCAGCACCCCTTTCCTTGATATGCTTGAGAACCGTTATCCATGCTCTCAACTTCTATGCTCCGGAGAGGCAGTTGGCCTGCCCAAAGGTGTTATGGGAAATTCCGAAGTCGGACATATGAATATTGGAGCAGGCAGAAAAGTATTCCAGAATCTTGTAAGAATTGATAAAGCCATTGATGACGGTTCTTTTTTTAAAAACAAAGCCCTGGTTTCTGTCATGCACAGGGTAAAGAAAGAAAAAAAATCCCTTCACCTTATTGGACTTCTTTCCGACGGAGGAGTGCACAGTCATATTAATCACCTTTTTGCCTTACTTGATATGGCAGCCTCAATGGATATTAAAGAGGTCTTTATACACCCCATTCTTGATGGAAGAGACACCTCTCCCACAAGCGGGGCTGCATTCATCGCAAGGCTTGAAGACTATATTACAAAAAAGGGAACAGGCCGGATTGCGACCATTTGCGGTAGATTTTATGCCATGGACAGAGACACAAGATGGGACAGGATTGAAACCGCCTATAATTTATACACGCAGGGTATTGGGGAAAAAAGAAGAAATCCTGTTAATGCTGTAAAGGATTCCTATGAAAAAGGTGAAACAGACGAATTTGTCAAACCTGTTTTTTTCATTAAAAAGACTGAAAAAGATAATATGTGCAATGTTAACAAAAAGGATCAGGAGACAGATGGTATTATCAGAAGTGGTGATGGGATTATTTTTTTTAACTTCAGGGCTGACAGGGCAAGGGAATTAACCAGGGCATTTACACAAGACAATTTTTCAGAATTTCATAGAAAAATTTACCCTGATATACCTGATTTTCTCTGCATGACCCTTTATGATGAATCCTTTCCTTTGTCTGTCATATTCAAACCACATCATCTCGATAATATACTCGGAGAGATAATAAGCAGAAACAATTATAGACAGTTGAGAATCGCTGAAACTGAAAAATACGCACATGTGACATATTTTTTCAATGGTGGTGACGAAAAAATATTTCCATTGGAGGAAAGAGTTCTTATACCATCACCAAGAGAAGTTGCAACCTACGACGAAAAGCCTGAAATGAGTGCGCAAATGGTAGCTGATCAGGCCTGCGAAAAAATTAAATCCGGAAGGTTTAAATTTTTGGTTTTAAATTTTGCAAACATGGATATGGTAGGGCATACAGGTAATATAGAAGCTGCTGTAAAAGCATGCGAAACAGTTGACCGTTGTGTAAAACAGGTGGTCGAGCAGATCTGGGAAACAGGTGGTACAGCTTTAGTGACAGCAGACCACGGTAATGCCGAGGAGATGATTGATGCAAACGGCCTTCCCCACACGAGTCATACACTAAATCCGGTAAGAATCATCCTTGCTGGTGAAAAATATAAAGATAAAAAATTAAGAAACGGGATTTTAGGTGATATCGCTCCAACGATGCTTGAGGTCATGGATATAATAAAGCCTGAAGATATGACAGGAAAATCTCTTCTTAGGATCGGAGATGAAATCAGTTGAACAGAAATAGCGCAGAATTCCGGCCCATATACAAGGCGCATTAAAGGTTGCATACTCAACGTATTCAGCCTTTGATGCAACGAAGTAGATGGGCCGGAAGACAAGCAATTTCGTTCAACTTATAAAATTTTCGATCCTTACATAACAGAATCGATTAAATAGTTAAATTTCATACAATATTGTTTGTTCCTTTAAATATTCGACCTTAATCATGTAAATTTTATATTTACGCTTCTTTGACAGAAATTCATGTGTAAGGCACTAAACACCTTATTAAAAAAGCCCGGATCGTTTGTTTACAAACAATCCGGGCTTTGTATAAAAATAATCCGGCAATGTCCTACTCTCCCACACAGCTGCCCGTGCAGTACCATCGGCGCAAGAGAGCTTAACTTCCGTGTTCGGGATGGGAACGGGTGTGGCCTCTCTGCCATTATCACCGGATTAAACTCTTGTAAGGTGTCGCAGGCCG
>WFQS01000071.1 GCA_015486915.1 Desulfobacteraceae bacterium | reverse complement strand
GAATTATTCAATTCCGTAAGAGAAAAAACTGACAAATGGGAAAAACTTGACAGAACAGTGGATCTTATTTCAGAAAAATTTGGTGATGGTGTAGTAAAAAAGGCTGCTCTGACTTAATGAATTATCATGCCGGATATGAACAGATTGAAAGGATACATTAATGAAAAAAACGGCAAAAGATATCATGATTACAAAATTTCACACCTTAACACCCGGAACATCCATAAGCAAGGCCGTGAAATTGTTTAAGCAGGCAGGTAAAGAAGAGGGCCGTAAAATTTTCGGCATGATGGTGTTAGACGATGAAAACCACCTCGCAGGAATGATCTCTATGTACGACATTCTTCTTTTCCTACGGCCGAAACATACCCATATCTGGGGAATGATGGATGACATAGATATTACCGGAATTGTTGATGCGGCATGTAAAAAAGCAGCACCGGTTTTTGTCGGGGACATCATGAGCACGGAAGTCATCACAATAACACCTAAGACCCATATTTTAATGATTCTGGACATGATGATTAAAAAACATGTGCGCCGTCTGCCTGTGGTTGAAAATGAAGAAATAAAGGGGATAGTTTACATCTCAGACCTTTTTTATAACGTCCTTGACAGATTTACAAACGGCCATGAGGCCTAACCGGTGTCTCTCAGCTCGGCCTTCATGGCAGTTATAAAAAAATAACAGGTAACCATTATGTCTGAACCTCTTAAAAATACTTTAAGTGATATTCATGTGTCAAAGGCCATGCGCCGCCAGGTCGTGCAGTTAAATAAGGAGACAACAATTGCCAGCTGCATTAATACCTTGACCAAATACAAGATAAATGCCCTGCTTACAACTGACCGGGCAGGCAACCCGGTGGGAGTTTTGTCAAAAACAGATATAATGGGCGCATTTTATGCAGGCCTTCCAATCGATTCTCCAATAGAATATATAATGAGCAGTCCTCCCCTTTTCTGTAAATCAGATGATTTCCTTGAAACTGCCCTTGAAATTATGCGCTCAAAGGGAATTTATCGTTTATATGTTATGGACAGGGACAACAAAAATGTCGTGGGCAGCCTTGCATATCCAGACATTGTGGGTATGCTTTACCAGTATTGTCACGTGTGCGGATACAACCATTTTAGGCAGAAAAATCAAGGATCAGATTCTGACCCAATTAAACGCACCCTGGTAAAAGAGATAATGACTGCAACGGTAAAGGCTGTTTTTAATGATGATTCATTATCACATGTCATGGAGGAATTGTCGGCGTATAAATTTGGAGCTATCCTTGTGCAGGACAGGAATCAAAAGCCTGCAGGAGTTATTTCAAAAACAGACCTTGCCCTTGCATATAAACACGGCATTGATCCTCAAACCAAAGCAGAAGAAATTATGTCGTCACCGGTTAAAAGCTGCAGCACAGATGAGCTCATGGAAAATGCCATAAAAAAAATGATCTTCTCTGACCTGCACCGTTTGTTTGTGCATCGTACAGGAGAAGATGATATTACCGGAGTTTTTTCACTTTCAGATGCAGCAAGAAACCGTTCAGGTTCCTGCCAGGCGTGCATAAGCAGTCGTATAAAACTGGTATGAAAATTCCAGATGCAGGGCAGTCCAGCTCGGCCTCATGGCGGGTTATACAGCATGAAATGCATTATCGATCAATTCAACTTCAAGACCGTTGCTGTTTTCAAGGATTGCAACCACATCAAAACGTGCCCTGACATTGGAAAGTTTTTTTTCTCTTAAATAGTATTCTGCTGCAAGGCTGATTTTTTTCTGTTTTGAAAAACCCACTGCTTCCTTTGGAAACCCTTTTCTCATATTTTTTCTTGCTTTAACCTCAATAAAAACAAGAAAATCGCCCTGTTGTGCAATGATATCAATCTCTGCAAACCTTGTCCTGTAATTTCTCTCAAGAATCAAATACCCTTTTTTTTCAAGAAAAGAAACAGCATAATCTTCTGCTTTAAGGCCAAATTCCCGGCGTTGATCAGGCATTGTTATCCCTTTTGTTTTACACCTTTAAAACTTTTTCTATGCAACGGACACGGGCCGAATTCAGCAAGGGCTTTCCTGTGAATCTCTGTTGGATAGCCTTTGTGCCTGTCAAAGCCGTATTCAGGGAAATCATGATGGAATTTCAGCATGATTGCATCCCTTGTCACCTTTGCGATAATTGATGCTGCAGCAATTGATATGCTCTTGGAATCACCTTTTATAACAGCCTTTTGAGCTATTTTGGAATTAATGGTAAATTTTCCGTCGATTAGGAGATAATCAGGAATAATTGAAAGGCCATTAACAGCTCGCTCCATTGATTTCAAAGAAGCTGCAAGGATATTTATCCTGTCTATCTCATCATGATCGGCCCTTCCCGTTGATACACAAACAGCATGTTTCATAATAACGGAAAAAAATTGTTCTCTTTTTTTGGGTGAGAGTTTCTTGGAATCGTTAATTCCCGGATCGGGAAAATCAAAGGGGAGGATAACTGCAGCTGAAATAACGGGACCGGCAAGGGGACCCCTGCCGGCCTCATCTATTCCAGCTATAAATTTAAAACCCGTTTTGCGGGCATCATGCTCAAATGACCACATGTGAAATCACAAATTAAGATGCACGTCTTTCTTTGATTCTTGCAGCTTTTCCACGCAGGTTTCTAAGATAATAAATCTTTGATCTGCGCACACGTCCCCTTGCAACCACTTCAATTTTATCAATCCAGGGCGAATAAAGGGGAAATATTCTTTCAACTCCAACACCACCTGAAATTTTTCTTACTGTAAAACGTGCGCTTGCAAGGCCCTTTGTCTTTTTAATAACAACTCCCTGGAAAATCTGGATACGCACTTTTTCGCCCTCTCTGATCTTAACATGCACCTTGATTGTGTCACCTGCTCTGAAGTCTGGGATATCAAGACGCATCTGCTCTCTTTCTATCTGTTGAATTGCTTCCATTTTTATTGTACCTCCCTTTTTTATATTTAATTTTTTATATTTCTATATTCAAATATTTCTTTTTTTGTATTTCTCAATTTATTGCGTGGCAACCGGGCAAATCCAGATGCGCCTCATGGCAGTTATATTCAGTTTGATTCTGTTCTGAAAATTCTGTCTAAAATTATTGAAACAGCAGATCTTACCGATAAATGATTATACCCTGCAGCACCTTTTACTGGTTCCAGTACATTGTCACATGATTTTATAAAATCATCTGAAAGTCCCCATGCAGTTCCAAATGTGATTACATAGGAAAAATTGTTATCAAGTGCCCGTGAAAAAGACTCTGCACTGACTGCGCCTCTGTGTGCTGCAGCACTTGTTGCAACACTGATTACAGGCTTTCCGTTTTCTTTTGTTATCTTTTCCATAGCCTCGTCAAAACAGTCTGTAACGCTTATCAACTCAAGGGCCTGTTTCCGAAAAGGATTAATCTGTCCCCCCACACCCGACACCCAGTGATCGATCACTTCCTGTGCAAGAATTTTCTGGTCTTCAAGGGGGGTCACAATAAAAATCCCTTTTACCCCGAATGTTTTACCTGCCCTTGCAATATCATGCATATCAATTGTGGTGAGGGCCGATGCAATTGAATCCCCCTTTTTATTAACAACCGGGTAATGAATCAAAGCAAGATAAATATCATTTTCCAATAAGCTGCTCAATCTGCTGACACCATTTACTTAAAATTTCCTTTTCTTTCAAATCAAGCTTTTTTTTATTAAAAAGATCAGGTCTTTTGATAAAAGTTCTTTTGACGGAAGAGCTGGTTCTCCATTGTCTTATTTTTTCATGATCCCCTGATATCAGCACTTCAGGAACATCTTTTCCCTCAAATTCAAAAGGTCTTGTGTAATGGGCATGTTCAAGCCTGTCTCCTGTAAAGGAATCCATCTCAGCTGATTCGCAGCCCCCAAGTACTCCCGGAACAAGTCTTGCCACGGAATCAATTATAACCATTGCTGCAAGCTCTCCTCCGGTCATAACATAGTCACCGATTGATATTTCCTCATCAACAAAACCGTTGCGTATTCGTTCATCAATACCTTCATACCTGCCGCAGACAAAAACAAGATCTTTTTCTTCCCGTGAAAGTTCCCATGCCTTTTTCTGGTCAAAGGGACTTCCCTGGGGAGTCATAAGAATCACCCTTGAATCCGGTGCGGTTTTTTTCACAGACCGGATTGCAGCGGCAAGTATATCCGGCTTCATCACCATTCCGCAGCCGCCACCATAGGGCCTGTCATCCACGGTTTTGTGACGGTCGTGGGCAAAATCCCTGATATTGACTGTTTTTCCGGCAATAAGCCTTTTTTCCACGGCTTTTCCAATAACACCCCGGGTGAAAAAAAAATCGATAAATTCAGGAAAAAGTGTGAGAACTGTAAAATTCATCACAAACCTTCGGGCAGATCAATTTTCATTTCGTTTTTATCTATATCCACAGACAGCACAACCGACTTCAGCCCCGGGACAAGCACCTCTCTTTTTCCACCTGTGACAACAAAAACATCGTTACTGCCCGTTGCCATCACATATGAAATTTTACCAAGAAAGCCGTCCTTTAAATCAATTACGGAAATACCTTTCAGATCCTCCCAGAAATAAGTATCTTTTTCAAGACCGGACTGAGGTTCAGCACAGCAACTGGATCCACCACCTGATTCCATATCTAAATTCAATGGAAGATTTGAATCAGGCTCGGTATCGGGTTTATAATCATAGAAATTTTCCCTTGCCGCAAGAAGCTCTTTTCCAATAAAATCACTGGCGTTATTTATATCCACATCTTTTAAAAGAAGCCTTATCCCCTTTTTATATGGAGATGCATTCAGTATTTCATGCCAGGTTCCCGCTGTTTTTCCTGGAAATTCTGCGTAGAGTTTTATTCCTTTTTTGAATACTGAAATGGATTCAGCAAATGATTGAACCTTAAGATATCCTTTAAGACCATGGACTCCTGTTACCCTGCCGATTGTAAACAGAGGTTTTCTGCCCATAAAACTATTCCACAATCTCCAGAACAGTGCGTTTTTTTAATTTTGCAGATGCTGCACTTAATATAGTTCTCATCGCCCTTGCAGACCTGCCCTGTTTTCCAATTACTTTCCCGAGATCCTCTTTTGCAACTTTTAATTCAAGAACAGATGTCTGAGTTCCGGTAACTTCCGAGACGTTCACCTCATCAGGATTATCAACAAGTGCCTTTGCAATGTATGTAATCAGATCTTTCATAATTCCATCTCCTTAATAGTATTATATTGAGAATCAAGGTACCCATCAGAACTTTATGCAATAATCTATGCAGGATTTGGATTGAAGCCTTCCCTTTTTAAAATGCTTTTAACCGTTGTTGTGGGAAGAGCACCCTCCTTAATCCAGTATCTTATCCTGTCTTCTTTCAAAGTGATTGCTGCAGGATCTATCATCGGGTCATAGGTGCCAAGTATTTCAAGGAATCTCCCGTCTCTCGGGGACTCAATGTCACTTGCCACAATTCTGTAAAAAGGTTTCTTTTTAGCACCACGTCTTGCCAGCCTTATTTTTACCGCCATTTTTCTTTTCTCTCCTTAGAATGGAAGCATGTTTTTTAATGAACGCATGCCGCCTTTATTGAACTTTTTAACCATTTTCATTGCCTGAACATAGCTTTTAAGAAGCTTATTCACTTCCTGAACCGTTACACCGCTTCCCTTTGCAATTCTCTTTTTCCTGCTCCCTTTGATAATTGAATGGGTTTTCCGTTCCTTAGGTGTCATTGAATTAATAATCGCCTCAATCCTTGCGAACTGGCTGTCATCAATATTAAGCCCCTTCATCTGCTTTTTATTGACTCCCGGCAGCATGGCGATTAGATCCTTAATCGAGCCCATTTTCCTCACAGAAGCCATCTGATCCCGAAAATCTTCAAGGGTAAACTGATTTTTTTTAAGTTTTTTTGCAAGCTCTTCAGCTTTTTCTTCATCCACTGCCTCCTGGGCTTTTTCGATGAAAGATAGTGTATCTCCCATTCCAAGAATCCTTGAAGCCATCCTTTCGGGATGAAAAGGCTCAAGAGCAGTAAATTTTTCTCCAACTCCAATGAATTTAAGGGGCTTTCCGGTCACAGCCTTGATTGAAAGAGCAGCACCCCCCCTTGCATCACCGTCCATCTTACTTAAAACAACACCTGTAAGATCAAGTATTTTATCAAATGATCCTGCAATATTAACAGCATCCTGGCCGGTCATTGCATCGGCAACAAGCAGTATCTCACAGGGATTAATGCCTTTTTTAATGGCAGAAAGTTCAGCCATGAGCTTTTCATCAACATGCAGTCTGCCCGCCGTATCAATCAAAAGAACATCACATCCCTGTTTTTCAGCCTGTTTTTCTGCTTTTATGCAGATGTCAAGGGGCTTCATATCAGGAGTTGACTGGAACACAGGAACATCAAGCTGCTTTCCTATTTTCTTCAACTGATCAATTGCTGCAGGCCTGTAAACATCCACGGGCACAAAAAAAGGTTTTTTACCGATTTTTCTTAAAAAAAGGGCAAGTTTGCCGCAGGTTGTTGTTTTTCCTGAACCCTGGAGCCCCACAAGCATTACAGCACTGGGGATTTTTCCTTTCAGGTCAAGGTCTTCGTGTGATGAGCCCATCATATCGGTGAACTCATCATAAACAATTTTAACAACCTGCTGCCCCGGACTTAAGCTTTTCATCACTTCCTGTCCAAGGGCCCTTTCCTTTATGTCTGAAATAACTTTTTTTGCAACCCTGTAATTCACATCTGCTTCAAGAAGAGCCATCCTGACCTGTTT
>WFQS01000070.1 GCA_015486915.1 Desulfobacteraceae bacterium | reverse complement strand
CGTAAAAAAAACAGGTGTAAATTCCCCGTCCAAATAGCGGAAACCAAGGGCATCTGAAACAGCAAGAAGCTTTATTTCCGGTATAAAAACAGAAATACTTCCCGGAGAATGCCCTTTTGTTTCAATAAATTTGGCAGTGATTCCACCAAGATCCAGTTTATTTCCATCTGCCATGATTTTTATGCCTGTTGCGGAAGGAGGTTTTGTCACCGGAGGACGGTTTGACTTAAAACCCCACTGGTTCAGCCTGTCTGTCATGTGAATATCTTCAGATATCATTGCCTGCACAGCCTTTGGATGTGTGAAAAATTCAACGGCACCCGGGCCTGCAATGGGGACTGCACGGGGATAGATGCTTCTTAAACCGTCAAGACCTGTGATATGATCTGAATGGGGATGGGTGACAACAATAAAATCCGGAGATATTCCAAGTTTTTCCATCTGCCCTGCAACGATATCAACCATGAATGAGACACCTGTTTCGATTAATATTGAAGCTTTTTTTCCCCGGATAAAGTACAGATTAAAATGAGGAATTCCCAAAACCCATGACTGACTGGTAAGCTGTACGGGATATGTATCTGACATTGTGTTTCTCCGATCCTTAACATTGGTTAACGAGCATTCTCGCATCAACACTGATGCATCCTTTATAGTCATTGAGAACGATCAATGGATTAATCTCAAGATTAAAAATTTCAGGTGAATCCATTAAAATATGTGAAAATGATACAATCAATTGTTTTAAAGATACCAGATCACAGGGAAGATGCCCGCGAAATCCGGCAAGAAGCGGATAGCCCCTGATCTGTCTGATCATTTTTTCAGCTTCATTTTCCGATACCGGTGCCACACGTATGGCTGTATCTTTAAAAACTTCTGCAAATATTCCACCAAGGCCGAAAAGAACAACAGGGCCGAATTCCGGATCACGTCTTGTTCCAAGGATCACCTCCATTCCACCGTCAACCATTTTCTGCACCATGAATTCTGCATTGTTTTCACGGAAAAGTGATTCAAAATTATCATACATTTCATTTGCTGTTTTTTCAAATCCGGTTCTGTCCCTGATATTGATTGTCACGCCTCCGGCATCGGTTTTGTGTACCAGTTGTGATGAAGCAATTTTAAGAGCTGAAGGATAACCAAGTTTGTCTGCTGCCTCAACGGCTTTTTCCGGGGTTTTTGCAAATTTGTAATCTGCAGACTTGAAACCATTTGATTCAAGCAGTTCAAATGTCTCTTTAATTCCGGCAACCATGATGGATTTTCCTGGATGTCGTACCGGTTTCATGGCCTTCAAGGGTGAAGGAGGGGCAGCTTTAAGCTGAGCCTGTCTGCGTGAAGCAGCAAGGGCTTGGATTGCACAGCAGGGTTCAAGAAAAAGGGGAAAGTCTGTGGATGTTTTTAAAAGAAACCACTCGTCCCTTTCCGTCATCAGACAGAAAGCCACAGGTTTTCTGTATTGAAAGGAAAGTTTTTTAATATTTTTGATAAGTTCCATGGTTGCTTCGGTTTCAGCTCCCCTGCCGTGAAGATGCTGCAGCACAACCCCGTCAATCCCAGGCTCTGCAAGCACTGCCTCCACAACTTCCGCATAGAACCCGAGATCAAATATATCTCCCATATCAAGTGGATTTGTAAGCCTGATAACCCTGGCCCTGGCGTGTTCACCAATATGTTCGAGAAGTTCTTCCGGAAACCGTATTAAATTAAAATTGTTGTCACTTGCCGCGTCTGCCGCCATGACGATCTGACCTCCGGAACGGCCTATGACGGCAAGGTTGCTGCCCTTCATTGGCGGAAGCTGAAAAATTTTAAAAAGGTCGGCCATTTCTCCGAAACTTTTCACCCGGTGCATGCCTGCCTGGGCAAAAGCTGCATCGCACACCGTGTCATTTCCTGCAAGGGCAGATGTGTGGAAACTTGCGATTTCGTTGCTTGCCTTGCTGGTATTTGATTTTAGAACCACAATGGGTTTGTCAGTGGAAGTGGCAATCTGCATGAGCTTTCTGCCGTCAGATACACTTTCTATATAAAGCCCGATGATACCGGTTTCATCATCTTTAATAAGATAGTTAAGGTAATCATTTTCATTAAGATCAACCTTATTGCCAATGCTGATCAGCTTATTTACCCCTATGTTCTCGCAGGAAAACAGTTTAAGCCCGCCAAAGACAATTCCTCCGCTCTGGGAAATCAGAGAAACCATACCTTTCTGCATTACGGCAGGGTCCATGGGCATAAAGGGAAGCACCAGCCCGTTGTCAAGATTTATGATACTTATGCAGTTGGGACCGATAAACCTGATTCCATATTTTTCAGCAATATTTAAAAGCTGCTGCTCGACTTCATATCCCTCATCAGCAAATTCACTGAAACCTCCCGATTCAATCACAACCCGTTTAATGCCTTTTTTGCCGCAGGCCTCAAGATTTTCAGCAACATGGGAGGCGGGAATTAAAAATACGGCAAGATCAGGTGTTACCGGAATATCCCGGATTGATTGATACACTATGCGAGTGCCGATTTTTCCACGGTTCCGGCCAACAAGATAAACATCGCCCGGGAACATGAACCCATCGAGATTTTCTGCGATGGTTCGCCCCATGTTTCCTCTGGATTCAGATACTCCAACAATAACAAGGTCATGTGGATAAAATAAGGTCTTCATTACAATGCTGCTCCATTCAGGGTAAATATTCGGTCAGCACTCCATCTTCGCCCATTTTGGCCTGCTCACATAGCATTAGTATGCTACGCAGTCCCAAATCAACGAATATGAAGCACTGACCAAACATTTACATTATAAGTCAAATATGTACAATTCATGTTCAAAAATTACTACAAACTCCGCTTCATGGCCGTTATGGTAAAATGCTGTTCAAAATGTCGACAACATAGCCCCCTGTGGGTTATAGATACAGCCCATCAGGACACAAAGGCGACTAGGTATTTTGCCCTGCCGGGCGTTAAGAAGCGCAGGCTGTTTGAGGACATACTTGACCGCAGTTCCTGCGCTTTAGACCGGCAGGGCAAAATACCCGCCGACTGTCCTCAGGCTGAATCTATCACCCACAGGGGGCGGCATCATGCCTTTTTCATTTTTCATTGCCGCCTCCGCCAAGTACAGCGTAAAGCCTTACCTCATTGGCGAGTTTTACCAGGCGCAGCGAAATAAGTCCCTGTTGGGCATCAAAAAGGAAACGCTGGGCATCAAGCACGCTCAGATAACTGTCAATGCCGTTTGAGTATCTGTTTGTGGCAAGACGATAGGTGGCTGCAAGTGAATCCACAAGGGATTTCTGCGCTGATACCTGATCATCCACTGTACCCTTGACAGCAAGGGAATCGGCCACTTCCCTGAAAGCTGTCTGAATCGCTTTTTCATATTGCGTTACCGCTATTTTCTTTTGGGCTT
The DNA here is from genome assembly GCA_015486915.1 of Desulfobacteraceae bacterium. Next base: position 140 of record WFQS01000070.1, on the reverse strand, counting down.
TACTCACCCTGTAAGCTGCCCAGGTGCGTGCATCAAAAACAGGAACGGTAATTTCCGGTGCAAAATTCCAGGTACCTGACCCTGCTTTAAACAGGCCGGACAACTCACTGCTTGCTGTTCCCACACCCGTTGTCAAAGCG
>WFQS01000069.1 GCA_015486915.1 Desulfobacteraceae bacterium | reverse complement strand
TGATAACGCTGGATTGCTTCTTTCAGGGGCTTTGTACGATGCAGATAAATTCAGATGGGGGCCTGACAATTTTACCCATACGGTATGGGATATGGTGGTGTTCTCAGATACGCCTTTTGAAGAATTTAAAAAAAGATATCCTTCAGGAATGGCAAAACTTGCCGAAATAAAAGATACATTCCGTACCGTTACCGGCAGGAAATACGGTCCTGAATTTATAGAGCTTGGCTTAAAAACAGGAGAAATTCTCGCAGAATTTATTAAAAAGAAATATACATGAAAAGCCCACCCTGATGCACGGAGCTTTTCAGATAAACCGCGTAAAATTTCTGGTTTTGTGCATTCATTTTTATAAGAAAGAACTCACTTTTTACAAAGTAACAAGTGCTCTTTTTATATTCGTTGAGAGGCAGGGTAGCGCAGTTCAGCTCGGCCTCATGGGCGTTATATGAATGAGCAATAAACTTAGACTCATTTTGTGCAATTAAATTAACCGGCAGATATTGACTTCATCACGTTCTCATCCTTTTTGCACATAAAATGGGAGTGTTGAAGACCAGGGCAGAGACATCCTTGTCCCGTTTAATTTCCAGCTGAAGGGAAGATTTATCAATTTCAAAATATTTTGAAATAACATCAACTATGTCATTTTGAAGGTCGGTTAATGTTGTGTCTTTTATTTCAAGCTTATCATATACAAGGGCAAATTGAAGCCTTTTTTTGGCAGTGTCCTTGCTTGGCTTGCGCCCGGTGAATTTTCTAAGCAGTCCGTAAAGCATGGAATCTCCCCTATTTCTTAAAACCCAGTTTCTGTGATAATTTATTCCACATTCCTGTTTTATGCGTTGGAACCTGAATTGGCAGATCTGTTTCACCGTTGAGCCTTTTTGCAATACGTCTGAAAGCCTGACCCGCTTTGGAGTTGTTCTGCATTACCAGCGGCATTCCCATATTTGTAGCGATTACAACCTGCTCGTCCATGGGAACAAGGCCTGCAAGTTCCACGGAAAGTACTTCCATGACATCTTCATGACTGAGCATGTCACCCCTTGCCACCATCTGAGGCACGATTCTGTTTACGATTATCTTCGGAGTTATTGACCGGGCATATAAAAGGCCTATCACCCTGTCGGCATCCCTGACAGACGAAACATCAGGTGTGCATATAACAATGGCTTCACTTGCTGATACTATGGAATTCTCAAACCCCTTTTCAATACCTGCAGGAGAATCCATCAGTATATAATCAAATTCTTTTTTTAATATTTCTGCTGCACGTTCCACACCTGCTGTGGTAAGGACATCCTTGTTATCGCTCTGGGATGCGGGAATAAGAAAAAGATTCTCAATCCTTCGATCTCTTATGGCCGCCTGTGTGAGTTTACATCTTTTATTTACAACATCCACAATATTAAAAACAATTCTGTTTTCCAGTCCCAGAACAACATCGAGATTTCTTAAGCCTATATCCATGTCAATTACAGCAACCCGGTTGCCTTCCAGTGCAAGAGCTGCTCCAATAGATGCAGTAGCAGTGGTTTTGCCCACACCTCCTTTCCCGGAAGTTACTACTATGATTTTACCCTCCAAATTACACCTCGTCCTTTTTGTTATAACTGCCATGAGGCAGATCTCATGCTAAATCACTTCAGGCCAGGGTATATTTCCAAAGGGCTCTGCCTTCAGATAATCCTGAACAATAATACGTCCCTTGTCAACGCTGGCAAATTCAGTAACTGCATCTGAATTTTCATCAATACCTGCAGCCACAACACCCCCTATCTGTATCTGGGTAGGCCTGAAATCAAGTGCCAGCACCACAGCTTCTTCATTATCGGGATCTCCTGCATGAACCTGGCCCATCAGCCTGCCCATAACAATAATATTGCCGCCTGCACTTATCTCTGCCCCGGGATTAACATTTCCAATAATAACAATATGTTTTTTTGCCTTTATTCTCTGACCGGATCTGACCCTTCCCCTGAGCATGAGGACTTCACTTTTGTGCTGAGTCCACCCCTTAGACAGGTCCCTCTGTCTTATACGTTCCAGCGGCACAGATCTTTTTGCGGGAGGAGTGGTGACAACTCCAACATAAAAAGTATTTTTTAAAAATGATCCAATGTTTGCAATAAGATTTTCACAGCCCCGGGCATCCCCTGTATCAAGGGTGACTCTGGCATTAATTGTTAAATGCTTAAGCCGTTCAAAAAGCTTGGTTACCTCTTCTTTTAATTTATCTTCAGAAACAGATGGATCAAGGGTAACCCAGAATCCATCTCCTACTCCCTTGAGCTTAACGGGGGGCTGCATTTCTATTGTCATATCAGTTTCCGGTTAAAATTCCCGCCCACAATATTCTCTGTTCGGAAAGGGGCGTATGATTACAAATACTGGGCCGAAGACACGGAGCCAACTCTTATTTTAAAAATCTTTACAGGAGTTTCTTATAAAAAAAAATAAAAGACTACAAAAAATAGCGGTAAAAAGTCAAGAAAGAATCTGTTTTGACCTTAAATTTTAAATAATTGCAACACCTTTTGTCCCGGTTTAAGGTCTGCATTGGCTTTTTCAAGCTGGTCTTTTCCTGAAATTACAGCTGTTCCTTTGTTATTTTCATCAATATCAAAATACTTTTCAGCGGTATGTCTGATTGTTTTTTTATCAAGTTTTAATAAAGATGCCTTAAATTCCCGGCGTTTCTCATCGCTTAGATTGAGAATATCCCTGTAAAAAGCTTTTATGGATGCAGGCCCCGGCGTTTCAGGCTTGTCAATTTCAGCACATACCTGAAGAACGGCCTCTTTTATGTCATTTTCAGTATAATTTCCTTTGGTAATAAAGCTGCAGGAGTTTTCATAAACATCAAGGGTCCTTCTTATATAAGGATCCCTGTACGAACCAAATGAAAAAAGACCCTCCTGGGAATTATACATGGCAAATCCGCCATAGGCGCCGCCTTTTTCCCTTATCTCCCTGTGCAGGTACAATGACCTGAGCATTTTGCCTATTACTGCAAGACAAGGCGCATCTTCATGTCCAAGGCGGACGGTTTTAAAGGACTGGGCCACAAAGGAAACCGATGTGCTTGTACTCCACCCTTCAAAGGGAAGGTTTTTATCCATTTCAATATCCGGGGCTTTGATTGAATTTCCATTGTTATCGGGAAGATTTTCAAGCATTAAAGAGACCCTGGCATCGGCGGAAACAATGGATTTTTTACCTCCTGCGAGTGCAGGCCTTAAATTTTTCTTTTTAAATAAGAGTTTTGCAATTTTATGAAGATCCTTTGAAAGATCAATAAGAATTTTTTCATCCTCTTTGCTGCCTGTAAATTTTTCGGTAAGTTTTCTGATAAATTTATACTGGGAGATACCATGCCATATTTCTCCAATGAATGCAGCCTGAGAGAAATTACGGGAGGCAAGAGACATGGCATATCTGTGGCCGTTTGCAACAATGGATGATTCCATGCCGGCCCTGTATTGAAAAAGAAGGCTTTTTAATCTTTCAAGATCCGAAAAATTGTACTGGGAGACAAATTCATTGATCAGGTCAAAGAGTTTTTCAATGTTCCTGTCAAGGGCCTTTCCCTGGAATGCAAGAAATGTGATGCATTCCTGTCTGTTTGAAAAATCAGTACCGGCAAAGGGAGAAACGGCAATTCCACCGGTGTAAAGATCCATAAGCCCCGCCATTTCAGCATAATCTCTCTTTGAAGTGCCAACCCCTGTAAATGCGTGGCAGAAAAACGGAATCAGATAGAGCATATTTTCCGAAAGTGCACCAATACCCGTGGGACATGAAAAATAGAGAATACCCGAAGTTGATTTATCGTAGCAGGTGGCAGAGGACACCCCGTCAATGTTATCGGGTTTAATGATTTCCACACCAGCAGGCACATCGGAAAGTTCAAGGCATGGAAGGGATGATATATCTTCTTTTTCCTCCTGGAGCTGTTTAAGCCTTTCCATATCTTTTTTAATGGATTCAAGTTGTTTTTTATCCATGTTCCCAAGAATTTTTGAAAGCTCATTTTTCAGCCTTTTATTTTCCTTTTCCTCCATCTCCT
>WFQS01000068.1 GCA_015486915.1 Desulfobacteraceae bacterium | reverse complement strand
GAAAGAGCTCGCTTTTGGCAGAGTAACTGCTGTTGTAATCACGGGGTTGTAATCACGGGGTCAGACCAAGATAATTATTTGGAATAATGACTAATATTGAGTTTTTAAGGGCTAAAGATAACCTTAGAATGCCCTTTTGGGGGCAAGAATGGCAGGTTTAAGGAATAAATAGACTGATATGGCAAGAGTAAACAGGCATCCTATTCCGGGACAAGTTTGGCATATTACCCTTCGTTGCCACAAACAGGAGTTATTATGAGAACGGACACACAATTATATAAGCTTTTTTCAGAATTGCCGGAGTATTTCTTTGATTTGACAGGAATTCATTTGAAAAAGAAGCTGCTGATTATTATAATCAAATTCAGAGATGCAGTATGTCAGAAGATATGAAAAAGAGTTTATCTGCTGTATTTATAAGCTGGATGTTAATTCGTTTTAAAAATAAAAGTTATCAGGAGGTATTAGAAATGTTGACATTGACTACTCCCTTGGAAGAAACAAAGGCATATAAAGAGCTCGTGGCTATTGGAGAAAAAAAAGGAGAAGAAAAAGGCAGAAGAGAAGGTAAAAAAAATACTCAAATTGAAATTGCCGCGAGAATGCTTAAAAATGGTTTTGAGCTAAACACAATATGCGAACTAACCGGAATATCGCTTGAGGAAATAAAAAAAGAAAAACTGCGATTGAAAATTTGAATTTAAAAAACTTGATAATCGAGTATAAAGGATTGCGGAACTGGTTTTCTATTTTATGGATTGGCTGACTTAAACACCAAATATAATTCTGTATCAGGGGCTTCAAAGCAGCTACTAAAGAGAAATGTTACAATTATTGAAATGAACAAGAAAGAGGGTAATTCCCTCTTTTTTATTTTCAGGCTGCGAAGCATCGGTTGAAATGATTTATTTAATTTTGTATCATTCACCCTCCATCAAAACTTTAAACCAGTAAGTTAAACCCAATAAAGTTAAAGATGAAAAGAATAAATAATAATTTTATATGGCCGCTTTTGTTGATGGTGTTGATTTTTTTGCCGTTTTGCAGCATGTCAAGTGCTGCTGGGGATTCTTATTCTCGTTCCAATTATTCTAATTATTCCAATGGTTCCAATGTTCCAAATGGTTCCGGTTTTAGTAACAAATCACCATCACATTTCAGGATTTTTATCTGGCCCTACAAAACCGATGTTTTAAAAGATTATGATTTGTACAGAGAACTCGGGCTTGGCGGATTTCAAATTGACAGGGGTGCCGGGCAGTATCGGCGTATCAGATTGTCCGTTGAAAAGAGTTTCCCTTTTTATGCTGGCCATGTGGCAGATAAGGGATATCTCTACCTTACAGGCAGGAACAGAAAACTTGTCACAGGAAGCAACAGCCTGTTAAAAAGGCCGTTATCCCTTGCCGATCCAGACGTTATTCAAGAAATCAAGGCCCATATCCGAAAAAATATTCCGGACCTGAAGAAGGGAAATGTCATTGCCTATGCTTTGGATGATGAAATTTCCCTTGGAACCTTTGTAAATCCATCGGATGTTGATGTTTCGCGTTTTTCCCTGGAATGGTTCAGAAAATGGCTGCAACGGGGGCAATACAGGACTATTGAGGCGTTAAACAGGCAATGGAACACAAATTTTAAATCATTTTCAAGTGTTGTCCCCAAAGGGTTTGAGCAGGTTCGAAAAGGGTTGTCACATAGAAATTTCTCCAATTGGAACCTTTCTGCATGGATGGATTTCAGGCATTTCATGGATTTCCAGTTTTCCCGCGTTCTTTCCGAACTTGTGAAATATTCAAACACACTTGATCCCGATACTCCTGCAGGATTTGTGGGAGGACAGGACCCGTCTGTGTGGGGTGGATATGATTATGGCATGCTTTCAAGGGCGGTTCAATGGATGGAAGCCCCTATGTGAAAGAATCAAAAATTAATCTTAACCAGCAGTTTAAGGTTATTATACTTCCAAAAACCATATGTCTTTCTCAAAAAGAAGCTCAGGCTTTCAGGCATTTTGTTGAAAATGGTGGAACCCTTGTTGCTGATTATTTATGCGGGATATTTGACGACCACGGTAAATGGAGAAAAACTGGAATATTGGATGACCTTTTCAATATAAAAAGAAACGACAGTGCCGGATATCTGAATGGAAAAGGTGTTACTGAAATTGATGCTGAAAAATATACTAAACCATTTGATAAAAGGTTTACTTATTATAATGGTGCCTTTGATTATCAGGATATTACGATTTTTGAACGAGGGACAAAGAATAAAGATGTCAGGAGCTCAGAAATTAACATAGCTCCTGATTTTATCATTAAAAACAGATTTGCAAATGGAACTGCATATTATCTTAATCTTACCCCTTTAAGATATTGGATGTACAAAGCAAGGTTTTCAGAATTTGGGAACTGGCGTGCAATTATTGCAAAAATTTTGACAAAAGCAGGATTAGAGCCTCGTGTAAGGGTCATATCAGAAGATAAGTCTGCAATGATGGAATCTTTATTCTATAGAAATGGAAAAAATATTTATCTTGGAATAATTGAAAATCCTTCAGATAATTTTGATGAAATAAAAGGTAATCCAACGAAAATAGAATTATTATTTAATAGAAAAGTGGTGTTAAAGAATTTAAGGACTGAAAAAGAATTTAAAAGTAAAAGAAAAAGAAAATTTAAAGATATATTTTTACCCTGGGAGGGCAATTTATATCAGGTTAAGTTTGAATGAACCTCCGCTCAGATTCTCGATTCCTTTTTCGATTCCGATTCTTTCAGCACTTGTCACATATGGCATTTTCTTTTCCTCCTCGTAACCTATTAAATTCTCGGTAAACTCTTTTGTTAAATTCTCAGGCAGCATCATTTTTTAAAAAAATATTTTTACCGCAAATTTATTAATTGTTTTTGGAGGGAAAAATGAGAAAGTGAGCCGACCTTTTGGCGTTTGTTTTCGTACCCGCCTTGACAAACTGTCTTTTAAATGCGACAATATTTGTATGGAATATGTAATCGAAACAACTAATATCTTTGACAAGTGGATAACAGGGGTCAAGGACACAATGAGCCGTGCAAGAATAATCAAACGGTTTGATCATATCGAAAATGGGAATTTTGGAGACCATAAAGGCGTTGGCCGGAATCTGTTTGAACTACGATTCTTTTTCGGCCCCGGTTATCGAATTTACTACACAATCGATGAAGCAAAAGTGGGAATGTCCGCAGTTGTTCTGTTGCTTTGCGGTGGTGACAAGTCCTCGCAAAGCAAAGATATTGAAAAAGCAAAGACCATTATGACCGAACTGGAGAAACAACTATGAAAGTAACCACCAGCAAATGGGATGCTAGCGCATACCTTGATAGCCCGGAAATGATTCGGGACTATCTTAAGGTATCCTTTGAAGACGGAGACACCGTACAACTCATGCAGGCAATTGGTAATGTGGCCAAAGCACAAGGCATGAGCGAGATAGCTCGTAAAACAAATCTGAGCCGTCAAAACCTATATAAAGCATTGTCGGAAAAAAGTTCGCCAAAATTCGACACCATCAAAAAAGTTATCGAGGCTCTTGGCTGCAAACTGTCAGTTACTTAACAGATTATTCGGCACGGTGGGCACGGGTTTTTTGGCACGGGTTGAAATGGAAAAACATGGGTTGATAATAGTTGATTTTATTATACTTTCGCAGTACTAAACTCCCTCAATATTATGGAAAAGGATATATTTTCCTTAATACTGTTTTGTTCTTTCTGCGGTTTTTTTGTTGTGGGAGTTGTGGGCAGTCTTTTTGATTCACCAAGGCTTTTATTTCTTCTTTATTTTATTTCCTTTATCTCCAT
>WFQS01000067.1 GCA_015486915.1 Desulfobacteraceae bacterium | reverse complement strand
GATGTGTATAAGAGACAGCCAATATCCATATAAATAAAGATGATTTGAGGTTTCTTGCCATGAAACGCGCAGAGGATATTAAGGCATATCTTGTTTCAAAGGGAAAAATTAATCAAAAAAGAATTTTTCTCCTCGAGCCAAAGGTAAATAACGGCTCAAAAAGTCAAGATACAAGTAAGGTTGAATTTTCACTGAAATAATTTTTTTGTATTTGTTATTTAAGGCCGTGTTGATATCTAATAAATTTGCCTTTTTTAAAAAATATGAATCCCTGCTTGTTTTTAAAGGCTTACAAAATATAATTTGATTGAAATAATTGAAACTGATCTATCCATATATAAAAGCAAATCTGCGTAAAATTCTTCTTGGTATTTTATGCATGATCATTGTTGATGCAGCGCAGCTTGTCATTCCCCAGATCATAAGGCGTGCCATTGATATATTGAGATCTGCATCTTTTGACAAAAAAACCCTGATTGTCCAGTGCAGCATTATAGTCATTGCAGGACTTTTAATGGCTGTTCTGCGTTATTGCTGGCGAAACCTGCTCATGGGCAGTGCAAGGCATGTTGAAAAAGGAATACGCAACGATCTTTTTCGGCATATACTCACCCTTGACATGGCATACTATGACAGGGTTAAAACCGGTGATATCATGGCACATGCCATAAGTGACATCAACCATGTCAGAATGGCATTTGGTTTTGGTTTAATTGCCATGGTGGACACGATCCTCCTTGGCAGTTCAACCCTTGTTATAATGATATTTACGTCTCCCCGCCTCACCTTGCTTGCAATGATTCCCATGCCGTTTCTCATCATTGTCACAAGAATTCTCGGGAAAAAAATGCATGCATACCATCAAACCGCCCAGGAATCCTATTCAAAATTAACAGAGCTTGTCAGGGAGAGTTTCTTCGGTATCCGTATTATCAAGGTGTTTAATTTTGAATCACTCATCGGAAACAAGGTTGAAACGGCATCAAAGGATTATTTTAGAAAAAATCTTAAGCGTGCTTTTATTACAGCTTTGTTAAAACCCCTTCTCGGCCTGTTTTTTAATATCTCCACCCTGGTGATTATCTTTTACGGAGGCTTTCTTGTGATTAAAAACAGGATTACCCCTGGTGAACTTGTTGCATTTCTGCAGTATCTTGGAATACTTGCATGGCCGGTTATTGCCATTGGATGGATGACCAATCTTTTTCAGAGGGGCATGGCCTCCTTAAACAGGATTAATAATCTTCTTGATGCTGTACCCGATGTAAAAAATGCTGACAACCCGGTTGTTCCTCTAAAAGTATATGGAAACATTATTTTTAAAGATGTGGGTTTTGCCTATGAAAAAGACAAAAATATCCTTTCACATATCAACCTTGAAATTAAAAGGGGAAAAAGTATCGGCATAAGCGGGCCTCCGGGTTCCGGAAAGACAAGTCTTGTCCAGCTTATTCCAAGGCTGTACAATGCAGAATCCGGTCAGATTTTAATGGATGGAATTGATGTTAATGTATTGGACCTTGATTTTTTGAGGAACCAGACTGCATTCATGCCCCAGGAATCATTCCTGTTTTCAGGTACTATAAGAGAAAATATTCTGATGGGTAAAGATATTGATAACAAAAGGCTTGAACAGATTATTAATGCATGCTGCCTTAAACAGACCCTTGAAGAGATGAAACACGGCCTTGACACCGTTGTGGGTGAAAGGGGAATAACTCTGTCAGGAGGGCAGAAACAGAGGATTGCACTTGCCCGTACCTTAATACTTGATAAACCTGTAATGATACTGGATGACCCCATCAGCCAGATGGACACCAATACTGCTTTTAAAGTGATTTCAGGCATAAACAGGATGAACCTGAACAGCAGTTTTATTATTATTTCCCACAGGATATCTGCTTTGTCATCCTGTGATATTATATATATTTTAAAAAACGGAGAAATAAAAAATTCCGGTACCCATGAAGAACTCATTGAAAAGGATCATTTTTACAGGGAGTCCTATATGATTCAGCAGTTTGAACAGGACAGCGTCAGTGAAGATTTGCTTCCGCCTGAATATATGCCGCCACCAAAACTGTAAAATAAAATGGAGAAAACCAGTTTTTGACAGGAAATACCGTACAGGACATTAATCTCGAAGAAAAAGAGATAAAAATTGAGGACCTGAAGCTTATCAAGGCACTATGGCCTTTTATCCGGCCTTATTTCTGGATGCTTTGTCTTACAACTCTGCTTGTCTTTGTGGTGACTTCCCTTGAGCTTGTCATGCCCTATCTCACGGGAAAAGCCTTTGACGGATTTATCGTTCCGGCATCTTCTTTAAAGGGTGTCATGATCCTTGGCTTTCAAATTGATTCTTTTACCTCATTTGGCATTATTTTTTCCATTTTTGTTTTAACTCTTTTTATAATTGATTTTTTCCAGAGCCTTTTTATGGAGTATACAGGCCAGAAAATTATACTGAATTTAAGATGTAAACTTTTTTCCCATATGAGTTTTCTTCCTGTTGCGTTTTTTGATAAAAATTCTAGCGGCCGTCTTGTATCCCGTGTTGCAGGTGATGTAGAGAACATGAACGAAATGTTTACAAGCGTTTTGATATTTATTTTCAAGGACCTTCTTTTAATGACGGGAATCCTTGTTATCCTGTTTACAATGAATTTTAAGCTTGCCTTTTATCTGTCTCTTCTCGTTCCTGTAATCGTTTTAAGCATAGTGATTTTTTCAAAAATCATGAGAAAAATATTCAGGACAATCCGCCAGAAAATTGCTGAAATCAACCATAGTTTTTCAGAAGCGATAACCGGAATAAAAATAATTCAGACAAGTTCCAGCAGCAGCAGGTTCATGGAGAAATTTGAAAAGCTCAACTTTGAATATTTTACGGCAAGTCTTTCGCAGATTAAAATATTTTCCACCTTCATGCCCTTTATCGGATTTCTTGGTGTGCTAAGCGTTGCAATTATCATATGGGCCGGAAGTTTTGATATTGTCGATAAATCCATGACTATTGGCGGGCTTGTCGCTTTTTTAACCTATATGAAACTTTTTTTCAGGCCGTTAAGGGAATTATCGGAAAAATTTAATCTTCTTCAGAATGCCCTGTCATCTGCAGAACGAATTGTAAATGTGCTCAATAATGAAAAGGCTGAGCAGAGGACAACAATAAAAAGAAACTATATTGATAAAATTTTGAGAATCTCTTTAAACCATGTAAATTTTTCCTACAACAGAGACACACAGGTATTAAATGACATATCTTTTCATCTGAACAGGGGAGAATCAATTGGTATTGTCGGCAGGACAGGATCGGGAAAAAGTTCCATTATAAACCTTATCACAGGATTTTATCCTCTTGACAGCGGCACAATCTCTTTTAATGATCTTGATCAGTCTTCAGTGAATATTGAAGACATAAGACAGAAAACAGCCCTTGTCATGCAGGATCCTCTTTTATTTTCAGGTACCATAAGGGAAAATATCATGCCCTCTGATGGCGATATTGATGATTTAGTACTTAAAAAGGCTTTATACGATGCAAACTGCAGATTCTTATTTGAACATTTTACAGGTCTTGACACAGAGATAAGGGAAGGGGGACGACCACTTTCAAGCGGAGAGAAGCAGCTTGTATGCATTGCAAGGGCCTTTGCATTCAACCCTGATCTTATAATTTTTGATGAGGCAACTTCCTATATGGATTCACAATCGGAAAAGAAAATTCACGATGCCATGGCAAAACTCATGAAGGGCAGGCTGGCAATTATCATTGCACACCGGCTTTCCACTGTAAAAAATTGCGACAACATTCTGGTTTTAAAGGATGGTGCCGTCATCGAGCAGGGCTCCCATCCTTTTCTCGTTAAATTACAGGGCGAATATTATCATCTCTTAAAAAAAGAAAAAATTTAGACCGGCAGGACAAAATACCCGCCGACGGTCCAGGACTGGATTTACTACCCACAGGGGGCGGCATATTAGTCGTTATATTCTTCTCTGGATAAAATGATACAGTCGTGCACCTGTCTCATAAAAAAGTCCCCTTAAATTACGGAACATCACCGGACTTATTTTTGAAACAGGCAACGGTATATCTTCAAGGGACCCTCCTGCAGCATATTCTGCCAAAAGTTTTCCAAACACAGTTCCTGGCCCTATGCCCCTGCCATTGTAGCTTGTGACCATGGCCATGTTGTTATCTAATACATGGAATCTCGGTATATGGTTATTTGTCATGGCAATCCTGCCGTACCAGCCGTATTCGGTTTTTATATCTCCAATCTGGGGAAAGGTCTTTAAGATTGTTCTTTTTACCCATTTTTCATGGATATATCCTGCAAATCCTTCTGCCATGCCGACACTTCCCACAATCAGTCTTCCTGCGGCATCAAGACGATATGAGGAAAGAATTAAATTAGTGTCCCATGCCCCCTGGTGATCCGGCAGCACTGTTTTTAAAACATTTTCCGGAAG
>WFQS01000066.1 GCA_015486915.1 Desulfobacteraceae bacterium | reverse complement strand
GTTTTCAAGGCGTGATGACAGGTGCATAGTCGAACTATGTGCCTGTTATCACAACAGAGAAAACGGGCAAAAGGGCAAACAGGATGCGTAAATTATTTTTTGGAAGTTCCTTAATATCATATTTTAAATCCAGATCCGTCCCATTGCGGTTATATTCAGCATACAGTCAATAATTGATCCCATCTGGTTGTATATGCAGAAGAACGATAATTGGAAATGGTCTGCCAGTATTGCTTGTTTGAACTCCCCAGTGCGGCAGATCTTACACAGCCTCTGCCCATTTGAGAATTTATATTATCAACGGTTTCCATAAGTTTTTGCGTACGTGCCGTATCTCTTGTGTTAAAAAGATCCTGCTGAACATGACCGTCCTGTACTAAATTTGAAAAAACAATCCCTGCTTTGGTGTATTGTTTATCCCTTTTAAAAATCTGCTTTAAAATTTTTTTACCCTGTTTGATCAATTCAGATGTATTGTTGCTTGCCGTGGGGAACACTGCTGTTTGTGAATTATAATAAAAAGATTCAGGTTTGAACCTGCTGGTCATGACATAAACCGTCATGGTTTCAGCAAAACTGTTCTGTTCTCTTAACTTTACGGCGCCCCTTGAGATATACAGGGAGATTGCCTGTGATAAAGCTGTAAGATCTGTCACGGGTTTTTTAAATGAACGCGAGGCAGATACGGATTTTCGCCTTGTGTGAATATCTTCTGCAAGGGGATAACAACACTCTCCGCAGAGTTCCCTTTGCAGTCTTATCCCGTTGATGCCCATTTTTTTCCGTATTACACGGGTATCTGCATATTTAAAATCCAGCGCTGTTTTGATGCCTTTAAGCTTCAGGTAAGCAGCATATCTGCCGCCAATTCCCCATACATCTTCAACCGGGGTGATTTCAAGTGCTCTGTCCTGGAATTTCATTGAAGTAAGGTCAAGAACCCCGCCTGTTTTTAATGAGGATTTGGCAATTTTATTTGCAAGTTTTGCAAGGGTTTTTGAAGTTGCCATGCCAATGGAAACCGGTATGCCGGTATCTTTTTTTATTTTTTTCCGGATATTGAATGCATAGCTTTTTAAACCGGTAAAGGCAAAGTCTGAGAAATCAAGAAAAGCTTCATCAATGGAATAAATCTCCATTGCAGGCGCAAACATGTCAAGGATCTGCATCACCCTGTTGGACATGTCACCGTACAGTGCATAGTTGGATGAAAAAACGTGAACATCCATCGTATTAATGATCTGTTTGAGCTTGAAAAAAGGCACACCCATTTTAATCCCAAGGGCTTTGGCCTCATTGGACCTTGCCACTGCACACCCGTCATTATTGGAAAGCACGATAACGGGTTTGCCCTCAAGTTCAGGTTTGAATACCCTTTCACATGAGACATAAAAATTATTACAATCAACTAAAGCAAAAACAGGCATATATCAGACCCTATGAATAACGTTTGTTACAACGCCCCATACCTCAAAAGCCATCTCTTCCGTGATTTTAATGGGCAGATAGCCACGATTTTCAGGTTCAAGGAAAAGTGAACTGTCCCGGTATCGCAACCGTTTTACGGTGAGCTCTCCGTCAATGACTGCAATGACAATTTTTTTATCCACAGCTTCAAGGGATCGGTCAACAATTAAAATATCATCCGGATAAATCCCTGCATCGATCATGGAATCTCCGCTGACTTTCACAAAAAATGTGGCAGCAGGATGTTTTATCAGGTGCTTGTTCAGGTCCAGACTCCCCTCCACGTAATCTTCAGCAGGAGAAGGAAAGCCTGCTTCCACTGCATACGTGTAAAATGGGCAACTTACTGAAGTTGTTTCATCCGGTTTGAAAATTTTTTGCATCAGCATTCTGCTTTTTCTTTATGATAAAATTATAATATCCGTGATAATTTGACTTTGTATCTTATATTATTGTTATTATCAAATCAACTTTTTAACTTCACTGCGGTGGACGGGGACAGGGCAAGATCATCCAAGTTGCGGAAAAAGTAAATAAATTGACACGAGAACTATTCTGGGACACAGGGGTGCATGGTTATCCGCCTGCCGTCAATTTCAACTGATGTTTTGGTATATGTAAGTTTGTTGATGATTTTTCCATCCTTGAAATGAATTACGTCAATTCCTTTTCTTGTTTCAGGCAGGTTCTCAAATCCGGGTTCATTTGAAGGCCATTCAAGGACCCAGCGATACAGGACTTTCTGCATTTGTTCATCAATAAAAATTTCCTCTTCAAAAAATCGAAAATCGCCATGGTTTTCAAACCAGTTTTCCCAGGCTTTTCTCAGGGCTTTCCGGCCTTTTACATAGGCGCCTGTCCAGTTTTCAAAAAAAATTTCATCGTGAAAAACAGACATAACCCTGTCAAGATCGTGCCTGTCCCAGGCAAGGTTCCATTCTTTTAGCAGGGATTTAATTTCTTTGCGTGAAAGTTTCATGATTTTGCCTCCTGTCCCGATGTTGAATTACACTTTTATTTTACTTCTTATGTATCAGGAAAGGCAAGAGTTTAAGAAAAAAAGCTCTATTCCGAAATCAATGAATATAATCAAATGCCGGTTAAAAACTTCAATGAAAAGATTGACTCAGATTCCTGTTTATCTTAAGTTTGCATCATTTCTTCTATTCAAGGACAGGAACATACATGAAAAAAACACTAAAGGAACAATGGTTTCTCATCAGCCTTGCTTTGCTCTTCATGGCCGTGCTTTTTGATTCTTCCAACATACTCGCCAAAGCAGGGATTTTTCTGAAAAACCATCATGGTCCTGAATTTATGATATTCATGATTTTCTTTATTTCAGGGCTGATGATTGAAAATGACCAGGTCAAAGCCGGGGTAAAAGATATAAAAGCAACTGTCCTGGCTCTGATTCTTATACTTGTTGCAGCACCTCTTGCAGCCCTTGGGCTCTCAGTCTTTCCCATGGAAACAGGTGTGCTGGCAGGACTTTTCATTGTTGCTTCCATGCCCACAACATTGTCTTCCGGAGTTGTCATGACGGGTATGGCAGGTGGTAATATGGCCCATGCATTATTTGTAACCATATTATCCAATTTTATTGGAATATTTTCCATTCCCCTGATCCTGTCATCTCTTATGTCCAGTCTTCATTATGACCAACAGCTTGTAATTGATCAGCAAGCCATTATCATTAAACTTTTTATACTTGTTGTTTGTCCCCTTTTAACCGGCATGGCAGTAAAAAACTATCCGTTGAAAAAAAATGACACTGACCTGTCAGGGCTGCAGATTATCAATCAGTTCCTCGTAATAGGTGTGGTTTTTATTTCCCTTGCCGGAGCAAAAGATGTACTTTTAAGCAGAG
>WFQS01000065.1 GCA_015486915.1 Desulfobacteraceae bacterium | reverse complement strand
CAGGCACATGGGTTGCGTGCATCGCTTGTTTTAGATATTATCTGCAATAACTCTTCCAAATTCCGAACATGTAACCTGGGTGACGTTTTCCATTTCCTTTGCAAGATCCGGAGTTGCCATGCCTGAATTAAATGCTTTTTCAACGCCTTTTCTCACAAGATCTGCAGCCTTGTCCCATCCTATATGATCTAACATCATCGCACCTGATAATATTATTGAACATGGATTTGCCATATCTTTACCGGCAATATCGGGCGCTGTTCCATGGGTTGCCTCAAAAACAGCGCACCTGTCACCAATATTTGCACCCGGAGCTATCCCAAGCCCGCCCACCTGGGCTGCAAGGGCATCTGAGATATAATCCCCGTTTAAATTAGTTGCTGCAATCACATCAAACTCTTCGGGCCTTAATAATACCTCAGCAAAAACCATATCGGCTATCCTGTCCCTTAACAGGACCATGCCGTGGGGAAGTTCTCCGTCATGGTTTTCATGAAGTTCTTTTTCCGTGATGATTTTACCCTTAAATTTATCCCGGGCAACTTCATAGGCCCATTTCCTGAAATCACCTTCGGTAAATTTCATTATATTTCCCTTATGCATTATGGTGACGTATTTAAGGGAGTTGTTCACTGCATATTCAAGGGCTTTTAAAACAAGCCTTTTTGTTTTTTCAGGGCTTATTGGTTTTATTCCCAGTGAGCAGGTGTTTGGAAGCTCTACATCCATCTCGTCCGACAGAAACCCTAAGACCTGCTTTGCACAGTCGGACATGGAATCCCATTCAATGCCCGAATAAAGATCTTCGGTATTTTCACGGAAAACCGTTATATTGACCCTTTCAGGGTGCTTAACCGGACTTGGTACAGGGCTGAAATATTTTACCGGACGGATACAGGCATATAAATCCAGATTTTGTCTTATCCTGACGTTGAGACTTCTCGCTCCTTTGCCCACAGGTGTTGTAAGGGGGCCTTTTATGGCCACTCTGTGATTTTCAATAATACCCAAAGCCTCATCTGACAGCCTTTTTCCTGTTTTTTTCAGGCCTTTTTCTCCTGCAAATATCTCAAGCCACTTGATTTTTTTTGTTCCGTTATATGCCTTTTCAACCGCTTTATCAAAAACAGGCTGTGCAGCTTTCCAGATATCATGGCCTATGCCATCTCCCTCAATGAACGGAATCTCGGGATAATCCGGCACAATAAGAGTTCCTTTTTCATCAATTAAAATCATATTGTCAGACATTATTTTTCCTTTTTGCTAATTTTTAAAATTCAGAAGACAAGCAATTTCGTTCAACTTGTAAAATTTTCGATCCTTATCATTTCATGGTTTTATTTTTGTTATTGTTGAACGCTTCTCTGGCGCAAAACTTCATACATTGCAATTCCTCCGGCAACAGAAGCGTTAAGAGAACTTACTTTACCTTCAGCCATTGGCAGGGACAGTATAAAATCGCACTCTTTTTTCACAAGGGGCCGAAGTCCCTTATGTTCTCCTCCGACAACAAGGGCAAGATTTCCAGTGAGATCGGCTTGAAAAAGTGGAGAAGTTCCATTTGCATCAAGGCCTGCGATCCAGAAACCGTTGTTTTTAAGTGTTTTTATAATGGAAGCTGTATTTGTTATAAGTGTTATGGATGCATGCTCCATTGCCCCGGCAGAAGCCCTTGAAACCGAGGGCAGGGGGGCAACGGATCTGTCCTTTGGAATAAAAATATAATCAACTCCCGCACACATGGCAGTTCTCACAAGGGCACCAAAATTATGAGGATCTTCAAGGTTTTCAATGATCAGAATAAATTTATTTTCAGGATTGCTCTTTATCTGTCTCATAACCTCTTTTATTCTTGTGACGGAAAAAGGGCTGACTTTCGCTGCAACACCCTGGTGCTGCACATTTTCCGTAATTGTATCAAGGAATTCAGTGTCAGTAAATTCAACGGGAACACCAATACTTTCTGCAGAACGGATAATCTTTTTTATTCTTTTATTTATTCCTGAACTGGAAATTAAAATTTTATAAAATTTTCTTTTACCGGCTTTTATGGCTTCCCTTATTGAATGAATACCGGAAATAATCTCGGTTTTTTCAGGAATAACCTTATTCACTTTTTTAGCAGTTGCTATTGTGTTTAAATTATTTTTTTTGTTTCCAATCTTTTTTTTATCTGTTCTTTTATCGTTGCTGCTTTTACCTGTGCTGAATTTTTTACTGCGATTTTTTTCTTTCAACGGCAGGCCTCCTCAATGATCTTTCCAAATTCAAATACTGCGCTGTCAAGGTCATCATTTACAATGGTGAAGTCGTAAAATTCTTTTTCCTTTACTTCTTTTTCTGCATTGGCAAGGCGCTTTTTTATTACATTTTCAGAATCTGTTCCCCGTGATCTTAATCTTTTTTCAAGCTCTTTAAACGAAGGCGGCATTATGAAAATTGTGATGGCATCGGGAATGGAAGCTTTAATCTGCTTTGCACCCTGAACGTCAATATCAAGGAGCAGACTAACCCCTGTTTTGATATTTTCCTCAATAAACTTTATGGAAGTTCCATATAAGTTATCATGAACCTCTGCCCATTCAGCCCAGAAATCTGTCTTGATTTTTTTTTGAAACTCCTCTTTTGTTATAAAAAAATAATCCACACCGTTTTTTTCATCTTTTCTTGGCAGCCTTGTGGTGTGGGAAATTGAATAGGAAAGGAAATTATATTTTTCAAGTATTTTTCTGCACAAAGTTGTTTTGCCGGCACCGGACGGTGCCGAGACCACAAAAATATGCCCCCGGGGATTAAAATGGTTCAAGCCTGTCATTATAATTTTTTTCCTTTATCTTTATTTTTTTTATCCTTAGTCACTTTTTTTATCCGCCTTTTCAATACAGGAAATTTTATCCTGTTCTTTTTCGTTTTTTCTCATGGCCGTGTAACGCTGGGATATGGTTTCCGCCTGGATTGCAGAAAGGATAATGTGATTGCTGTCAGTAACGATAATCGCCCTTGTTTTTCTTCCATGGGTGGCATCCACAAGAGCCCTTGCATTCTTTGCCTCATCCTTGAGTCGTTTCATGGGCGAAGAATTCGGGCTTAAAATCGTAATAACTCTGTCGGCAACCACGGTGTTGCCAAAACCTATATTTAAAAGAACCTGTTCCATAATATCTCCATATTTAGGATCGCAAATTTTATAAGCTGAACTTTCATATGTAAAAAAGCAATGACCAGCCGGGATTTCGGCTTTATTCGATATTCTGAATCTGCTCTCTTATTTTTTCAAGTTCAGATTTTACATCTACAATTATATGGGAAAGTTCAACTTTTCCTGCCTTGGCCCCCATTGTATTAAACTCCCGGTTAAACTCCTGAATTAAGAAATTAAGTTTTCTTCCTCCTGATTCATTTTCTTTTTTTAGAATTTCCTTAAATTGTTTGATATGGCTGCGGGATCTTACAATTTCCTCGGAAATATCACTTTTATCCGCAAGAATGGCTGCTTCCTGTGAAAGTCTGACAGGATCAAGGCTTTCAATGTCCGATGTCAGAGCTGCAATTCTTTTTGTGAGTTTCTGCCTGTAAATTTCCGGAATGATATCTGCCTGTTTCTGTATTATATCCAATTTATTTTCAATGAAAACCAGACGGTTGTTTAAATCTTCAGCAAGGTTTTTTCCTTCTTGCTCACGCATTGTATTTAAGCTTTCAATGGCTTCATCTATTGCACCCTGTACGGCGCTCCATAAAAGTAAAGGATCGGTCTGTTTATTGCCGGGTTTAATTATATCCCTGATGTTGAGAAAATGATCAAGACTTATTTCCGATTCAAGGGATAAGCTTTTTTTCAGCCTGGAAATTGTTTTAAAATAAGCAAGCGCTCTTTTTTCATCCAGTTCAAATTCAATTGCATCCTCGCTTTCGTCTTTTAAAGAAAGCCGGATTTCAACACGTCCCCTTGTAATTTTTTCTTTTACAAGTTTTTTGATTTTGTCTTCAAATTGTATGCAGGTTTCAGGTGCATGCAGTGCAATATCAAGATACCTGCTGTTGTACGATCTAATCACAACTTCCGCACTGATCATGTTCTCTGTATTTGAACCTTCTGCATATGCTGTCATGCTTTTTATCATTTTTGTATTGTTCCGTTTTTTTAGGTGATATTTATGTGTAATTGATTTGTTGTAAATTGCATTGGAAACGCTTCTCAGTCCCGGAAGCCGGTTTCAATTTTCTTCACTGATTTTTAGATTTTTCAGATCAAGTGCATATTTCCGCCTTGTTTTTTTTAAGAATTTAAGCATTTCAGGAGAAGCATAATCGGGGTATGTCCATTCAAGGGCAGTATATTTTCCATGTCTGTAAATAAGGGTAAGATCTGCATAAATTCCATGATCAAGATAAATTCTATGGGAATAATCCTTACCTGTTGCAAGTATAAATCTTGAGAGCAGAAGATAACCAGGATCAATATTTATATTCCTTTTTTTCTCTTTTTCCCATTTCTTTTCAAACAAATTGGTGATTTTTTTAATTGCGGCAAGCCTGTTTTGTGATATTAATTTTTTAAAAACAATGACCCGCCTGAAAAGAGGGGCTCCCATTTCTTCATAGTAATAATCGGTATAATCAAAATTAAACCAATTACTTATGAGATCTATATCTCCAAATGCCTCCACAAGCAGAGGAAGGATTTGTTCTATAATTTTTTTGTCTTTCATCACAAGGCTTATAATTAATTTTGCCGGATCAGCTTGTTTGGGAGTACTCATTTTTTAAGTGGCTTTGCCTCTTCAATAAGCATAATCGGAATATCATCCCTTATTTCATAAACAAGCATGCAGTTTTCACATACAAGTCCGTCTTCTGTTTCATTTAAATGTATATCGCCCTTACATTTAGGGCAGGCAAGTATATCGAGTAATTCTTTGGAAAGTCCCACTGTTTCCTCCTTATTTTTTTAAAAACTATATGTAGTTTAATAAGAACTATTGTCAATATTTAAAAAACATGCGATATCAGTTCCACCATGAAAAATTTATCCTGTAATTTGCGTTTTATACACCTGTTTTCCCGATTTTACAATTTAATATGGAAGATAGCCCTTCCTTTTTTAAAAACCAGACCAAGGTTGAAACAGGGGCTTAAGCAGCGTGTGTCCGGCGCACACCTGACAGAAGCTGATATATGGATTCATGCTGCATCTGCTGGTGAAGCCTATCTTGCCGTTGAAATCGTCAGTCATCTGATCCCTGATTATCCCATGAAAATCCTGGTTTCTTCAACAACTATGCAGGGTATGGAAATACTTAAAGAAGAAATTGCCCTTCTTAGACTTAATAATATAAATTGTGCTATTACATGGTTTCCCTTTGATATGCCCGATATTATGGAAAATGCCGTATCAAAAATCAATCCTGATCTGATGGTGATTCTTGAAACAGAACTCTGGCCTGGTCTTTTAATGGCCCTTAAAAAAAGGGGTAAGAAGATAGTTATTGTTAATGCCCGGCTTTCATACAAAAGTTACAGAGCTTATCTGAAAACGGTTTTTTTATGGCGCATGCTGGCACCTGACTATATTT
>WFQS01000064.1 GCA_015486915.1 Desulfobacteraceae bacterium | reverse complement strand
TTTTAATATAACGGCCATGAGGCAGACCGGGATTTGCCAGGATTGCTTCAAAGAATCAAAGATTCTGACAAATATTGGGCCGAAGGCGCGGAGCCAACTCTTATTGTTAATGGTACGTTACAGAGGTTTCATATAAAAACGGCATCATGGCCGTTATATCGAAACTATCTGAACGTGTCTGCAGGCGGAATTGTGGTCTGGGGACATAGTATTTGTAAATACATACTAAATAATGGATAGTATCCGATATTTCGTAGAAATTGATTTTGTACCAAATGAATATTTTTTTTGTTATTTTGAGAATAAACTTATTTTTCAATTAGTTATAGTATGGCATCATTACTATGGCATGTTCCTTGTAAGGATTAGTAAAAAAATGTGGAACTTATGATCCGGGAAAAATCAGGAATTTTGACCGTGGTGATGCATTTAGTTTTGAAAGGTTTAATTTTTTAACATTTAGGGGGACAACTGATGATGGAAAGTAAAGAAACATTGGAACATGTCCGGGAAGAACAGATTCAGGAAAAGCAAAAGTTTTCCAGGAGGGATTTTGTTCGAAAAGCGGCCAGCATTACGGGGGCATTTGTGGCCGGAACCTTTTGCCTGACACAGACCGGAGGTATTGCACATGCTGCTAAACGACGGGGTAAAGACTGTGCGTTAGACCCTGTTAAAATGGAATTGCGTTTCAATCCGAAACTGTGCGCAAGCTGTAATTACTGTGAAATTGCATGTGCCCAGTACCACGAAGGTGATGCCAACCCGATCACACATCGTAATCATAATATAACCCGGCCACTGTTAAATTTTATGGGTGTGAGTGCTCTTTCCGCCAATGCGCCGGGATATCCGCAGGCGTTGACACCTGTTAGCTTTGCCGAATTCAGTACAAATGATTTCTGCAGGCAGTGCCTGGCCCCTGAATGTATGGATGCCTGTCCTGAAGATGCAATTTATGTTGATCAAAAGACAGGTGCCAGATTAGTGGATATTGATATTTGTACAGGACGCGGGGACTGTGTTACAGCCTGTCAGTTCGGGATGATTCACATTAATCCCGAAACACAGCAGGCCTTTAAATGCGACCTGTGCGGTGGAGATCCCCAATGCGCTAAGTGGTGTCCTACAGGTGCAATCACAGTCAAAAAGCTTTAAAAAGGGAGATTACAGGAAATGGCAAAAACTATTTATGGTAACATGGGAAAAATACTCCATATAGATCTTACAAAACATACTTATAAAATTGAGGATTCAACTAAATATTACAAAAAATGGCTCGGCGGGAGAGCCATGTCCAACTATCTGCTTTTCAAAAATGTTGATGTGGCAAAGGTAGATCCACTGTCCCCTGACAACGTCATGGTGATCAGCACCGGGGCATTGAGCGGGACGGTCTTTCCCAGTTCCGGCCGGACCCAGGCTGTTTTTATCTCCCCGCATAACACAAGCGGCTGGGGAGCCAGCAACTGCGGCGGGCATTTCGGACCTGCTCTGAAATATTCAGGTTATGATGCTATGATTCTAAAGGGCAAATCACCTAAGCCGGTTTACCTTAACATTCAGGATGACAAAATTGAATTCCTCCCGGCCGGTGATCTCTGGGGGAAAGGATGTATTGACACCCAGGCCCTGTTGTTGAACAAACATGGTGTGGACGCAAAATTACTGTGTATTGGACCTGCAGGTGAGAATCTGGTACCTTTTTCCTGTGTTCGTACAGAATTGACCAACTCCATGGGGCGTACCGGTGCCGGCTGCGTGTTCGGGTCAAAAAACCTGAAAGCAGTCGTGGCCATTGGAACAAAACCTGTCAAAATGTTTAAACCCAAGGAATTTTTTAAACTTTCCAAGGAGGTCAGGGATAAGTTGATGGATCCAAAATTCGGTAAGATCCACAGCCTGACCTACAAACTCCTTTCCACCTACGGAGTGCCCGGTGTAACCAACCTCATTGCATCCACCGGCATGACGCCAATCCGGAACTGGCAAAAATGCGGCATTGATCAGAAATTCAACGAACTGGTTACAGAATGGTATGATAAATGGGGCCAGCGCCGGGAGGGATGTTTTACCTGTCCTGTTCATTGTCATGCCACTTACGCGGTCAACGACGGGAAATATCCCTGCCGGGGGGGCGGACCTGAATATGAAACCACCACGGCTTTTGGCCATAAATGTGACGTTACCGACGCCCGTGCAGTGCTCAAGTTAAACAGTATGTGTAATGACTATGGTCTGGATACGGTCAGCACAGGTGCAGTTTTTTCCACTCTTATGGAACTGAGGGAAAAAGGAATCATCGACCGTGCATGGACCGACGATGTAGATCTCAAGTTCGGAAACGGTGATGCCATGGTGGAGCTGCTGCCGAAATTGGTGTATAAACAAGGCTGCGGTGAACTGCTTGCCAAGGGAGCATACCACATAGCAAAAGACATAGGACCTGAGGCAGTAAAATCCGTATATCAGGCCAAGGGAATGTGCGCAACCGGTGTGGAAATACGCTCTACAACAGGATCTGCCCTCCAGTTCTGTCTCTCTCCAAGGGGTATGCATCATCTGAGCGGGCTTCCAACGGCCGAGTGGATCAACTGGCCTCCCGTTGCGATTTATACTACCGGGTACAAGGAAGCCGGGGATATCAGATCATATCATCCCCAGGCTAAGGCCAAACTGGTCAGATATTACGAAAACCTCTTTTACATGTCTGATTCTCTGGGTCTGTGTAAATTCAATTTCGGGCACCTGGGATACTGGCATGATTCCGTTAAAGATTTCAAGTATATGCTGTCGTCAGTCCGGAAGGGTATCTACTATGCCACCGGCATAGAGTACTCACAAAAAGAACTCTTCAGAATTTACGAAAAGGCCTATCAGATTGAGCGTGCAACCATAGCCTTGAGGGGTGTTCGCCGGAAAGATGACATGCCTCCTTATAAGGCCACGGCAGAAACATGCCCAGGGAATCATCCAATGGGTCCCACACCACTGCCGCCAATAGATATGCCAAAATTTAACAAAATGCTTGACGCATATTACAAAGAAAGGGGATGGTACGAAAAAACCGGAATTCCAAAACCGGGCCATCTTGATGATCTCGGGATAAAAGACGTAGCTGATAAACTTAGAAAGGAGCTTGGAGTTTAAGCTCGCCTGACATTTACTAACGGCATTGAGCAAATCCCGGTTTCGGGATTTGCCCAATGCAAAATGATGAAATCCGGATTTTTTCTCACATCTGTAAAAAATATTTTATTTCCCTCCATGAGGCCTTCCTGACGACAGCTATTGTATATTGGAGGCGCTACGAAATTTAGTACAAACCCCTTTTGAACATATCTGTTTTTTATTATATATTTTTAATATTAGTCTGTATTTTAAGATATTTATGCTATTACATGATAGCTTTGGCATATTCCTTGTAGGGTTAACCCTACAACGTTACTTAACAAATACCCCCAGCTATCATGATTTTGCGTTTTCTATGTGATAGATAGGATTTGTGATTCCGATTTTGTATCCAGACGACCCGATTAATCAAGGTCTCCAAATCATTTT
>WFQS01000063.1 GCA_015486915.1 Desulfobacteraceae bacterium | reverse complement strand
TTATGGCACTTTTACCTTTGAGAAAACCAACTGTGTTGGACACACTAAATTTTGGAGGTATACTCAGGCAAAGATGAACATGATCTTTCATAGCATGACCTTCAAGTAAGTCCAAGCCTTTCTGACAACATTAGAGCTTTTGGAGCTGTGTTTTTTGTTTAAGGTGTGCGCTTTATCCGATTTTCAGGCTTTTCCCAGGACAGGGTAGGCAAAGATAGAAAAGAGTACATGATGCACAAGTTCCGCTCAATGGTGGCAGATGCAGAAAAACTTACCGGCCCAGTGTGGGCACAGGACAACGATGACCGCATAACAAGGGTCGGCAGGGTGATAAGAAAATACAGGATCGACGAACTTCCCCAGCTGTGGGAAGTTTTGACCGGTAAAATGAGCATGGTGGGCCCAAGACCTGAAAGACGTCATTTCACGGATAAACTGGAAGCTGAAATACCCTTTTACGGGCAGAGATTCCATGTAAAACCAGGTTTAACCGGCTGGGCACAGGTCTGCTACGACTATGGCGCGACCCTTGAAGACGCAGTTGAAAAACTAAATTATGAACTTTTCTATATAAAAAACATGTCCCTGATAATGGATTTCATTATAATTTTAAGAACCATTAAAACTGTCCTTTTTGGCAGGGGTGCGCGTTAATTCAGATCAACCCCATGGCCGTTATTGCCTTACCCCTTAAATTTCTGTAATAAAAAACAAGAAATTGAGACAGGCACATGGGTTGCGGGCATCGCTCGCTTTAGATTTGTTTGATTAAATAAAAAGATTGTCAGTTTAAATAAAATATTATATTGCTTATCTTTATGTAATTGAGCTGTAACCGTTCACAGTCAATTCGAGGACTGTAAGCGTTTACAGGGTGCTGCAGATGCAAGGCGGTGGGCAAGCAGACGTACTCATGTACTTCAAGTGCCCGCCAACGTAGCAGGTGCAGTGTCCTGTGAACGCTTACATTGAGCTTAACCTCTATGTAATCGAAAAGGCGGAGCTGTATTAAAACCATATATATTAAATATCATCGATGTAATCGAAAAGGCGGAGCTATGTTAAAAAATTATTTCAGGCATTGTATGATTTTTTCCTTTATCATGTTTTTACTGTTGTTTGTAACCATTAACAATGGATTTTCCCAGGAAAACAAAACGGATCATTCAAAAGATTATAAAATTGGTGTGGGAGATGTCCTTAAAATTAATACATGGAAGGAAAAAGACCTTTCATTTGATGCACTTATAGTGAGAAATGATGGCAAAATAACCTTTCCCCTGTTAGACGATATCCAGGCTGCAGGCCGAACCACAATGGAACTGAAAAAAACAATACAGACAAAATTATCCAAATTTGTGGAAGCGCCAACTGTTACAGTGACACTTATGAATCCCGGAAGCCAGAAGTATTATATTCTCGGTGAGGTTCAGAATGTCGGGGAATATCCTCTAATTAAAAAATTGACAGTGATTCAGGCCTTTGCCCTTGCCAAGGGTTTTACTGAATGGGCATCAAAGAATGCAATTATTTTATTCAGAAGAACCGGGGGAAAGGATGGTCAGGGAGAGAGGATTAAAATCAACTATAATGACATTACAAAGGGAAACCTTAAAAAAGATATTCTGCTTCAGGCCGATGATATAATTATTGTCCCGTAGAGCAATTTTTTTATAAAACTACTGTTCTTTTTTAAAACATCAGGGAGGTGATAGTATGAAAAAGTTAAGTCATGGTTTTGAAACTCATATTTTAGTTCTGTCCGTTCTGATTTTTTTATTATCACCAGTTCCTTTTGTTCATTCCAGGATGATCAGTCAGATTACCCCTACACTTACCATTACCGAAGAGTATGACGATAACCTTTTAAGAACAGACTCCAACAAAAAGGAAGAATTCACAACATCCTATGAACTTGGATTTACAATTGGTTTTTTAGACAAAAGAAGCCAGGTTTTTCTGAACTATAATCCTGAATATGTTGATCATAAAAATTTTAACGACAGAGATGGATTTGAAAACAATGTAAGCCTGACCGGAAATTTTCAGCCCACAAAACATACAAGCATCAGTACAGATTTAAGTTATGACGGCCATACCGGCAACCATACAGGAAATTCATGGGAGCATACAGCATCAATATCATTGGACAGCAGGCTAACAAAATACACAAGTCTTACACTTTCCCAGGAGTATGCCAAAAGTTTTGATCAGCAGGTTCGAACCGGAAATTACAGAGAGCATGAGATAAATACAAGTTCTGCAGGAATTACAAAACAATTCGGTAAAAGAAATTCCATGGGAATGGATTTTACATATGAGTTTGATAACTACAACACACCAGATGCCGACGAATATACAAAATATGCCCCATCGGGATTTATTACATATTGGTTAACCCCTTTAAACGGTCTTGAAACAACTTTTGAATTTGAAAAAACAAATTTTACAACATCATCAGTCAATGATATCAAAACCTGGGATGGTTCCATCCGATACATCAGAAAATATTCAAAACATTTTGACTGGTATCTGGAATACGAGCATTCTCTTTCACAAAGGGATTCCGGAGACCACGAGGTGTTTCACCCTTCTGTCGGATTTGACTGGCAGGTCAGCAAAGATTCCGGGATAAGTCTTGGCCTCGGTGCCCTGATTAATCAATGGGACAATGAAAATGATGACACCACCAACCCGTTTCTCAGTATGGACGTATATAAAATTTTTAAATTTAACAGAAGGACATCTTTATCCCTGACAGGTACAAGCAGTTATGATGATTCATCCACAGATGCTGCAAGCCTTGGATACAACATTTATTATCAGGCAGGCTTCAGTTTAAGCCACAGGATTTTAAAGCGCCTGTATTCAAGTCTGTTCGGCTCCTATGAACTGCAGAATTTCTATGAAAAAGCTGTGAACAGGCGGGATGATACCATTGAAATCGGTGGCAGTCTGACCTGGTCTGTCTTAAGATGGCTGCAGATCAGTCTGTCAGGCTCACATCTTAACTATACTACAGATGGAACAAGGGAAGATTATAAAGACAACCAGATCACCTTTTTTGTTACTCTAATCCCTGAAAGGCCCATCCGGCCGGATAAAATCGCAACAAGACAGGCCCTGGAAAAAGAACTCTTTTCAAAATAAAAACATAAGGTCTTATTTTGATGAATAAAATACCCTATAAAAATGTAATTGTAATCGTTGCCATCATGGTGGCAACTTTCGCGATTCTCCACTTCACCAACCACAATGAAAGTATTAAAGCAAACAAGCCTTTTAATACATTTCCCATGACCATCGGCCCCTGGCACGGCGTAACTTCAAGATTCAGTCAAAAAATTTATGATATCCTTGGTGTTAACGACTCCATCCTGGCATCATACCATTCCGCAAAACAGGGAGAAGTCAGCCTCTACGTGGGATTTTACCAGAGCCAGAAAGAAGGCGATCTGATCCATTCGCCAAAAAACTGTCTGCCCGGTTCCGGCTGGAATATCACGGAAACTTCCATTGAAAAAGTGAACGTCGGCACTGAAAGTGCTCCAAAATCCATAAATGTGATCAAACTTATTCTGGAACAGGATGCACAAAAGCAGGTTGTGCTCTACTGGTTTCAGTCAAGGGGAAGAATCATATCATCGGAATATATGCAAAAAATATGGCTTGTCATTGATTCCATCACAAAGCATAGAACAGACG
>WFQS01000062.1 GCA_015486915.1 Desulfobacteraceae bacterium | reverse complement strand
GCAGTAAATATATGACATTGATCATTGTTGTTTTATAAAACCGCCATGAGGCGGATCTGGATTCAAGTCCAGCCCCGTCTCAAAGAATCAAAGATTCTGACAAATTATGAAATAAACGTAAAGATTTGCGTTCTATTTCTTATAAAATTAACAGGTCATGGAAAATGCTTCAGAAAAAACTGCTGCAGAGGCGTAAAAAATGAAGAAAATAATTAAAAGGGGCAGAGGCGGTCAAAGTCATGCATCGCGGCAGACATACGCTGCAGGACCTTTTTTTATGATTTCGGCAGCAATTTCCTTTGCCGTTCTTGATATTTTTGTAAAATTAATCAGCCCTCAATACAATGCCTGGTCCATTGGTTTCTACCGTTTTTTCGGGGGGATGGTAATAATCCTCATGATCTTTGGACGTAAAGGGAACATTTACAGAGGAGATAATATTTTTCTTCTCATTATCAGGGGATGTACAGGTTCTGTTGCATTCATATCTGTAATCATTGCAATCCGTATGCTTCCCGTTTCAACTGCAGTTGTTATTTTCTATTCTTTTCCGGCTTTTTCAGCGATTTTTTCGTTTTTAATCCATGGAGAACGTCTAAGAAGACTTGAAGTGTTGTGCATTTTGGCTGTTATGGCAGGAACAGCAGTTCTTTTTGATTTTCACCCGGGCAATGCAGGTAACATGACAGGTCAGATCATGGCTGTTGTGGGAGCTGTTTTTGCCGGATTAACAGTGACTTTGATAAGAACCTTGAGAAAAAAAAACGGGTCGGTTATTATTTACCTTTATTTTTGTACCATTGGGACACTTGTAACAGCACCCATGTTCGGCATGCACTATGTTTTTCCTCTAACCATGGTGGACGGATTTATGGTGATGGGAATTATTTTAAGCTCACTTGCAGGGCAGCTTTTAATGAATCAGGGTTTTTTTTATTGCAGGGGCTGGGAAGGTGGAGTATTCATGTCAGGTGAAGTTGTTTTTGCTGCAGTTGCAGGGATTGTTTTTCTTGGTGACCCTGCAACATGGCGTTTCTTTACAGGCGGTTCCATTATTCTTGTAAGTGTTGCCGTCTTAAATGGATTAATGGCGGCAAAGCAGCATTAATGAATATATAAATTGAAATAAAAAAATATAAAAAAGGATATATTTATGGATTTTTTCTTCAATCCTCAGGGAATTGCACTAATTGGGGCCACTGCCAATAAATTAAAGGGTGGATATGCCATTTTCAAGAATCTTATAACGGGATTTAAAGGTGGAATTTATCCTGTAAACCCGAGGTACAAGGAAATTGATGGCATAAAATGTTTTAAATCAGTTAAAGATGTGCCTGATCCCGTTGATCTTGCCATAATCTTTGTTCCTGGAGGCAATGTTCCTGCAATAATTAAAGATTGCGCCGACCGCGGCATAAAGGGAGTGATGATAGAAGCAGGGGGGTTTGCCGAAAGCGGTGATAAAGGAAGAAAAATGCAGGACGAGTTAAAAGCCTTTGCAAAAAAGGCCGGAATAAGGCTTTGGGGACCCAACTGCATGGGGCTTGTGGATGCGGTTCACAAGAAAATTTTTTCCTTTGTAACTCCTGTAATATGGGATGAATTAATTCCCGGCGATGTTTCTTTGATTGTCCAGAGCGGCATGCTTTCAGGGGCTTTTCTTATAGATTGCATGTCACATAAAATAATGGGAATCAGCAAAGTATGCTCCATTGGAAATAAAATGGATGTGGATGAGTGTGAGATCCTGGAATACCTGATAAATGATCCCGATACAAAGGCAATTGGACTGTATCTTGAGTCCATAAACAACGGCCGCAGATTTATGGAGATCTGCGGTACTTCCTCAAAACCCGTTGTGGTTCTGCTTGGAGGAAAAAGTGCAGGGGGAGCAGCAGCGGCCTTAAGTCACACGGCAAGCATGGCTGTAAACGGTGCCGTGGCATCCGGAGCCCTTGCCCAGGCAGGTGTGATTGAAGCCATGGATTTCAACGAAATGATGGATATATGCAGAAGTCTTGCCGCTTATCCTGATCTTAAGGTTTCAGCTGCAGGACGCGTTGCTGTTTTAACTTATACAGGCGGGGCAGGCATTGTTTCTTCAGATTTCATAGATAAAAGCGGTATTGAACTTGCAAAATTATCCCTGTCCACAAAAGAAAAAATCAAGTCTGTTTTTCCCGACTGGATGCCCATTTCAAATCCCGTTGATCTATGGCCCGCCGTGGAACGAAACGGTGCAGACCTGGCCTATGGTACTGCAGTTAAGGCAGTTTGCGAAGATCCGGGAGTTGATGCGATTTTTGTCCATGCCTTTACAGGAGGTTTTGCCTTAAATCTTGATATGGAATTTTTGTCAGGTCATGCAAGAAGAGCGGGAAAGCCCGTATTCTGCTGGGTGATAGGCACTGATGATGCAGTAAAGAAACTTAAAACGGAAGCCATTGAATGCAGTGTTCCTGTTTTTTCAGAAATCTCCAGGGCTGTGGAGTGCATGGACAAGGTCTTCATGAGAAAAAAGGTTCTTGAATATCGATCCACTGATGATTCCAATGAAAAACAGACCGCAAAAGAAAATAAAAACAGGCACGACGTAAAATGCCTTAAGGCCGTTGACGTAGTTTATTTTGTGGATGATGTTGAAGACACCGTTGAAACCGTTGAAACTGCTGAAAAAGTTGAGGCTGTTGTAGACACTAAAGCAGCCGAAATTATTGAGACCGTTCATCACACCGGACTAAGCAAAGAATCCATGGATATTTTAAAGTCAAATTCAGGTGTTTTAGATGAATATCTGTCTAAAAAACTTCTTTTGGAATACAATATTAAAACCGTAAAAGAATATTTTGCAGAATCCCCTGAAGATGCCGGAAAAATAGCTTTGAACCTTGGTTCAAAGGTTGTTATGAAGGGCATTGTCCAGGGTAAAATACATAAAACAGAGGCAGGCCTTGTAAAAATTGGTGTTGATTCAAAAAATGAAGTTATACAAGTATACAACGAGCTTAAAACCGCCATGGACCAAAAGGGCAGAATTTTGATTCAGGAGCAGATCCATGGAGATATCGAGCTTATTGCAGGGCTTATGCGTGATCCACAGTTCGGTCCATGTGTTATGGCGGGATTCGGTGGAATTATGGCGGAAGTTCTCAATGATTCCGTATTCGGTGTTGCCCCCATAACTCATTTCCAGGCCATTGAGCTAATTAAAAGATTGAAAAATCAAAAACTCATGAATGGTTTTCGCGGAACTGATCCCCTTGACAGGGATGCCTTTGCTGAAATTCTTGTAAAACTTGGCAGGCTTGGATGTGAATTTCCGGAAATTAAAGAAATTGATATTAATCCTTTAATAATATATAAAGGACAACCCGTTGCCGTTGATGCTTCTGTTGTTTTATTCTAAGGAGAAGGATCGAAAATTTTATAAATTCTATTTTTTAAAAAAAGGAATCTGATTATGAATTATGAAAACATCATTGTTGAAACAGACGATAACCTTATTGGTGAAATAACCCTTAACAGGCCCAAACACCTTAATACATTCAACACGCCCCTTGCCCTGGAATTAAACCACGCTTTAAATGAGCTGGATGCCGACAAAACCGTTCGTGTTGTGATTCTTAAAGGCGCAGGAAGGGTGTTTTGTGCAGGTATTGACATAAG
>WFQS01000061.1 GCA_015486915.1 Desulfobacteraceae bacterium | reverse complement strand
GATTTGTAAGATTTGTTTTTTTAAAGCTTGCTGAGATAACAGGCAATAATCCTGAAATGTTTGCAGATCAGATCTGGGAGAATACCTGTAACTTGTTTAATGTCCCGTTTACAAAAGGAGAAATAGGAAAATGAAAAAATATTATAAAATTATTATTGCAGGAGTGCTTGCTATTTTTATTGCATCATGTGCAGGTACAACTAACACTGAAATAAAAACAAAAGAAGGCGCTCTTGTCGGGGCAGGAGTCGGAGCCATATTGGGGCAGGCAATAGGACATAACAGGCAGAGCACCCTTGTGGGAGCCGGAATAGGCGCTGCATTGGGAGGCCTTGGCGGCAGTCAGGTGGGAGCTTATATGGACAGGCAGCAGGCAGCATTGAACAATGCCGTGGCAGCCTCTGATGCTGCAAGCATAAGAAGATCCCAGGATGTTCTTACTGCAACATTTAAATCGGATTTCCTTTTTAATTTTAATTCTTTTACACTTAAACCCGGTGCATATCCTGAATTGGACAGGGTGTCCCGTATCTTAAATCAGTATCCTCAAACCAGAATACGAGTAGAAGGGCACACGGATTCAAGGGGCTCTGCCGAGTATAACATGAAATTATCACAAAGAAGGGCTGATGCGGTTGCCAATGCATTAATCCAGAGGGGCGTTGATCCTGTTAGAATTACAACAATAGGTTTTGGAGAATCCCAGCCTGTATCCTCTGATGCTGCTGCAAACAGGCGGGTTGAAATAAAAATAATGCCCATCAGAAGTTGATGTTTAACCTGAGCGTATGTGGTTTTCCGGAGGGAGTTTCTTATAAAAAGAAACTCCTGATAAATATCTTTAATTACTGTCCCCATTTCGTGATTGTTTATGTGTATTTCTGAGGTCATGTTTTTAATATCTGCACATCACAAAGAATCATTCAGATATTTATGCATAATATTTGAAATAAGTGTTTGAAAAGGTATCCCTATCCCTCGGACGGGGCAGTATTGAACCTGGTAAGATCGCAAGCATGGTTGTATGGGACAAAGACCCATTACATCTGGGAGCCTTTCCTTTACTGGTCCTGGCCGAAGTACGGATTATCAGGGATAACCGATAAATGGCGATTCATTTTTTCCCTGTTTTAAAATCTGCCTTGTCCAGCCCCAGCTTTTTCATTTTTCCATACAATCCCCTTGGATGAATTCCCGCAATTTCAGCTGCCTTGCCGATTTTCCCGCCGGTCTTTTCGAGAATCATCACAAGGTATTTTTTCTCCACCCTGCTGAAAACTTCCTCTTTGACTTGTGAAAGGGTTTTATCTTTCCAGGTACCCAACTCTGTTTCATTAAATTCGAACTGAGCAGATGGGTTAAAATTGTCTTGTTTAAAAATGTGCGGCAGGTCATTTGGTTCGATGGCGTTTGATTTGCATAACAGAACCGCCCGTTCAAGAACATTCATCAGCTCACGAATATTTCCCGGCCAGGGATACCGGCAAAGGGCTTCCATTGCTTCCTGTGAAATGCCGTGAATTTCACGGCCCATTTTTTTAGAATAGATATTTAAAAAATGATTTGAAAGGGCGGGAATATCTTCCCGGCGCTGCCGCAACGGCGGAAGCGTCAGGGGTATTACACTGAGACGGTAGTAAAGGTCCTGCCTGAAATTACCGTTTTCAACCTCCTGCTCCAGGCGTTTGTTCGTAGCCGCAATAATCCTGACATCCACCCATACCGGAGTTTCACCACCAACGGGGATAAACTCAAAATCCTGCAGAACCCTGAGTAGTTTTGTCTGCATATTCAAGGGCGTTTCACCGATTTCATCCAGAAACAGGGTGCCTCCGTGGGCCATTTCAAACGCACCCCTTCTGGAACGAACCGCGCCGGTAAACGACCCTTGTTCATGTCCGAATAGTTCACTTTCCATGAGCTGTTCGGGAATGGCCGCCATATTGATGGCCACAAACGGTCCTGACGACCTGTTGCTCTCGGCGTGAATGGCCCGTGAAAGATGTTCTTTCCCCACCCCTGTTTCGCCAAGGATCAAAAGGTTTGAATCGCTGGGTATGATCTGCATGACTTCTTCCAGGAAAACCTGCATTTCTTCGCTTTTGGAGACAAAGTCGGTCACCCTGGGCTGAAATATGCCCCTGTGGTCCAGCCGATCTGCAAAGGATACCTGGCGCCTGGATTCCACGGTACTTTCAATTGCTTCCACCATACTTCCCAAGGGAATACCCGTATACAGGACCACATCCGCACCGGCCGCCAACAGATTGGCATGGTCTTCAGACGACTCCCGATCATGGAGAATAACGGTGACGGGTTTTTCAGGGAGGGAGTTAAGAATGGCAACACTGGATTCAATAGGTTTTGGAATCAATGAGCGGCTGATGATAAAAATATCTGCACAACTCCGAACCAAGTCCTGCCATGAGGCTTTCTGGCCACCGTGAAATTTCAACTGAACATCCAGATCTGAGAGTTTTTTTTCAAGATCTGATTTGAGCGTCTTCTCTTTGATGGCACAGACCATTCGGATCAGCATGACTCACTCCTCTTCTAAATCAGTATTTTTTTACCGTTTTTAACATAACTGCCATGAGGCAGATCTGGTGATTCTCAGACTGCCTCTAAGAATTAAAGATTCTGACAAGTATAGGGCCGAAGGCGCGAAGCCAACTCTTATTCTTAAAGGAACTTTGCAGGAGTTTCTTATAAAAAATATGGGTACAGATTCTATATCTGCCCGGATCAAGCTATAGTAGGAGGTAACAATAAATATGACTG
>WFQS01000060.1 GCA_015486915.1 Desulfobacteraceae bacterium | reverse complement strand
GGCATATAAGTATATGTCGTGTTTTTACAACGCTGCCGGACAGGATGAATTGGTTTCCAAAATGTAAAGTTATTTTTGAGTGGGTCCTTACCATATTGGAAGGGGTTATACAATGATCAGTGGAAAATTAAATTTTAAGTGGCCGTTATAACCTTACCCCTGAATTTCTGTAATAAAAACAAGAAATTGATGCAGGCACATGGGTTGCGGGCATAGCTCGCTTTAGATTGTTTACCAGTTTCTGTACAGCAGCTCAAAATAATTTGCAGGCTTGACACAGGCCGGGCATTTTTCAGGCGCTGATTTGCCTTTATGAATATAGCCGCAGCTCAGGCATCTCCATAGTGTTTCCTCATCTTTTTGAAACACCCTGTTTGTTGCAATATTTTCAGCAAGGTCAAGGTAGAGCTGCTCATGGTGTTTTTCCGGTATAATGATATTACGGAATGTGTCGGCAGCTCTTTCAAACCCTTCCTCATCTGCGATTATGGCAAATTTTGCGTACATATCCTCGCTGACGTATTTTTCAAGGGCAGCAGCGGAGAGCAGGTTTGCCCGTGTGTCTTTAATAACACCTGTGGGGTAAGTCCATTTTATTTCAAGCTCCCCACCGTTAAAAAATTTGAAAAATCTCAGTGAATGCTCATGCTCCTGGGCGGCTGTTTCATCAAAAATTTTTCCTATATGCATAAAACCTTCATCCCGGGCTTTATCTGCAAAAAAATTATACCTTGCCCTTGCCTGGGTCTCTGCTGCAAAAGATGCATGCAGATTTTTTGCAGTCCGGCTTTCTCTGAATTTCATTGTTTACTCCTTTTTGTTGTTTTTAAAGCCTGCCATTACAATTGACAGCACTTTGCACATGTCTGCACATGTACACGGCCGTTATGGATGGATAGCAGGCTTCATTTTACGTCAGGTCCGTAAAGCAAAACATCCATGCTCTTAGGACCATGCTGCATTATTCTTCAATAATAATGGCTTTAGCACCACATTCATCGGCAGCCTGCTGCACAATTGCCTTGAGGTGCTCCGGAATTTCGTCCATTTTCACGGTTGACTTGAGTTCATCCTCGTCATACTCAAAAATTTCAGGACAAAGTTCGTTGCAGTTTCTGTCACCCATGCATTCTTTTGTAATGGTTACTTTCATTGTGATTGGTTCTCCTTTTTTAAAGTTAAAATAATTTACTTTCTTTTAAGTGCATGAAATAAGGGCAGGCAATGCCCGCAACCCATTTGCCTTTTTCCAATTTCCTGTTTTTTTGACAGAAATTGAGGAATAAGGCACTAAGGGAACTTCCAAAAAATAATTTACGCATCCTGTTTGCCCTTTTGCCCGTTTTCTCTGTTGTGATAACAGGCACATAGTTCGACTATGCACCTGTCATCACGCCTTGAAAACGAACAAAAATACTGCACAATATACGTATATTATTTTCTTCCAGTTCCCTGAGTACCGCAAATTTTCATGCACTATTTTCGCATCCAGCCATGGTATTTTTCAATCCATGCAATTAATTTTTCAGGTGCATGGTTTTTTTTCCATAGCCCTGCTGCGTACTTGTTGGCTTCGGCCATTGTGGGATAGATATGGATCGTGCCAAGAATTTTATTTAACCCTATCTTGTGCTTCATTGCAAGTACAAATTCAGCAAGCATATCCGAAGCATGATTTCCCACAATGGTTACTCCCAGTATTTTATCTTTTCCGGGCATGGTAAGAACTTTGACAAACCCGTCGGATTTTGAGTCTGCAATTGCCCGGTCAAGGTCATCAAGTTGGTATTTTACAATCTCATATTTTATACCTTTGCTTTTTGCCTCGGTTTCGTTAAGTCCGACCCTTGCAACTTCCGGATCGGTAAAGGTTGCCCAGGGTATGGTTGAGTAGTCCACCCTGAATTTTTTAAAATTTCCAAACAGAGAGTTTACCGCTGCATACCAGGATTCATGGGCTGCTGTATGGGTAAACTGGTATCTGCCGTGGACATCTCCGCTGCAGTAGATATTTGGAAAGTTTGTCTGTAAAAATTCATTTGTTTCAATTGTTTTTCTTTTGTTCAGCTCAATTCCAAGTTCTTCAATACCAAATCCTGTAACATTTGCCGATCTTCCAAGGG
>WFQS01000059.1 GCA_015486915.1 Desulfobacteraceae bacterium | reverse complement strand
GGCCTACAGATACTATTTTAATACCGACCCCTGAAATTTCTTCAAGACGTTTCAGATATTTTTTTGTATTTTCAGGCAAATCATCATAATTTCTTATTCCTGAAATATTCTCACTCCACCCCGGATGAGTTTCATAAACAGGAGTACAGTCTTCAAGAATTTTTATGGAAGGAGGAAAATCCGTTATGATATTCCCCTGGTATTCATATCCGGTACATATTTTAAGCTCATCCAATCCGTCAAGCACATCAAGTTTTGTAATTATCAGGCCGGTTAATCCGTTCAGGCGTGCCGCGCTTTTTAAAACAATAGAATC
Organism: Desulfobacteraceae bacterium; assembly: GCA_015486915.1. Next base: position 3,692 of record WFQS01000059.1, on the reverse strand, counting down.
AAGCCATCCGCATCTTCTTCTTCTGCCGGTTGTTGCACCGAATTCCGCACCTTTTTCCTGGAGTCTGTCACCGGTTTCATCAAACAACTCCGTTGGAAACGGACCCCCGCCAACCCTTGTTGTATATGCTTTGACGATACCGAATATTTCATTAAGACTTCCGGGGCCCACGCCAGCACCGCAGGTTGCATTGCCAGCCACCGTATTGGATGATGTAACAAAGGGATAGGTTCCGTGATCAATATCAAGGTGGCTTCCCTGGGCTCCTTCAAAAAGAATTTTCTTCCCCTCATTCATTCCGTCTGCCAAAGCAAGGGAGACATCATCAATATAGGGAATAAGGCGTTCACCGAGTTTAAGGTAGAGATCAATAACCTCTTCAGGGTCAATTGTTGTGGTGTTGAAATAATTTTTAAAATAGAAATTTTTTTCTTCAAGTATTGTTCTTACCTTATCTTTAAAAAGATCAGGCTCAAGAAAGTCAGCAAATCTGATACCCCTTCTTGTGGCTTTGTCTTCATAGCAGGGTCCTATACCGCGTCCCGTTGTACCGATTTTCTTATCGCCTTTCTTTAGTTCCCTTGCTGCATCAACATGCCTGTGGTAGGGCATAATCATATGCGCCCTGTTGCTGATTTTAAGCATTGCAGGAGAAACATCTATCTTATTTTCCGTGAGATAATCAATCTCATCAAGGAGAACAACGGGATCAACCACAACACCGTTACCTATAAAACATTTTTTCTTCTGTAGAATTCCCGACGGAACAAGATGGCTGATTATTTTTTTACCTTCTACCACCATGGTATGGCCTGCATTATTGCCTCCCTGGAACCTGACAACATAATCAGCATGCTCACTTAGCAGATCCACCATTTTGCCTTTGCCTTCATCACCCCACTGGGTACCGACAATTACTATATTTGACATTACTTCCCACTCCTTTTATTTCTGAAAAAACTTCTGATAATTTCCCTTGCTTCATTACAACACACTCCGGCAACAACTTCAAGGTTATGATTTAATCTTTTATCAGAAGCAAAATTATATAAAGAACCTGCTGCCCCCCATTTGGGGTCATCGGCTCCATAAACAAGTCTTGCAATTCTTGCATGAATGATCGCACCCATGCACATGATACAGGGTTCAATGGTAGTATAAATCGTGCCCCCCGGAATCCTGTAATTGCCTGTTGCTGCAGATCCCATGCGCAATGCCAGTATCTCTGCATGACCCGTGGGGTCAGACAGGGAGACCGGCTGGTTATATCCATGTCCTATAATCTTCCCTGCACTGTCTAAAACAACAGCACCAACGGGCACTTCATCCATTTTTTCTGCTTTTTCTGCCTGTTCCAAAGCAAGTGCCATGTAAAACCTGTCATCCATAATTCTTTCTATAGACGTGTTTTAATTCAAGGTCAATTAAATTTAACTTTTTATTGACAGAGCAGGTTATAATCATGTATTTAAACCAAGTTTGATACTTGGAGTGACCTATTTGCAAAAGGTTCAATACAGAGCGCCCGTGGCTCAGCTGGATAGAGTACCTGACTACGAATCAGGGGGTCGCAGGTTCGAATCCTGCCGGGCGTACCATTGAAAATAAAAACTTTAAATTTTTTCCATTGAAAGCCTTTTTGCTTAAAATTAAATTTTATCTACCTCTTGTCCGCCGTTTGTTTTCTTATACACCCATAAAAAACCCAGCCAAAATGAATTGACCGGATTATTTTTTCCCAAACTTTTGAAGCTGCTTGTTCTTATCCTTCTTCATTTAACGCCTCCCCAGTTTTGATACCTGTCCCGGGACCAGCGAAGGTATTTCATCAGTTCCCAGTTTACCGAGTCGGAATCAAATCGCTCACTGGTAAAGTCTCCGCCGGACCACTCCATGTAGCTTTTATGCTCTTCATGGTTCGGGTCCTTCAGGACGTTGCAGAACTCAAAATAGCCGGGTACGCCACCCACATCTTCCGGTGGACAGGCCCGTTCGCCCTTAAGGCAGGCCAGCTCGGTTCTCAATTCCGGATTGAAATAGCGGCTTTCCTCAAGAACAAGTTCATGTTCCCAGCTATCGCCAAAGTCATACAAGTAACGGAATGTGCGACCTTTCTGTTTGATCAGATCACCAAGGCGGTATTTCCCGCACACCAGTCCATCTTCTTTTGATTCCGGATATTCGGTATATCGCTTTTTTCCAATGGTGAATTCGTGCAGATGGTTGTCGGTCCAGCCCATGACAATTTGAATAACATCGTGCAGCCGATCCAGTGTGATACTGGCTGGCACCACAAAACGACGCCAGATTTCAGGTTCAATATCGAGCAGCTGGATTTTCAGCAGATAAAATCGTTCGTTCATTTTTTTACCTCATATTTTGACCAAAAGCTTCGTTTACGGCCATGTGCTTCAATGATCTGTTCTTTGAATGCTTCGTGATGATTAAAATCTTTCCAGTCAGTTACGAATACAGACAGTTTGTCCAGCTTCTTCAGATACCGGACACCATGGGGATACGCTTTGGTGTAACCGCGCTCCAGAATGGATATCAATAAGCTGCGGTACATCAGTGTGGTGACAAGATGTCGGTTTTCTGATTCCATTGCTTCAGCAAGTGAAAGCAGAATGCCGTAATGGTTGCCATCAAGCTGGTCTGCACGCCCCAGAAGGTAGGCTTCCGCTTCGTCAGAGTGAACAGCAAGATTCAACAAAGCATCTGCGAGAGTATCCGCACCAAGATCGATCAGTTTTTGTTTTCGAGAGTCAATCATTTGTCTGTCCTCCTATCTTTGTACACGCCGGGCCGGTTTGAACTGCGCTCCTGTGCCTCAAAAAATCATAGATTTTGACAAACATAAAAAAAGCATTTGTTACTTTTATCAAAAGTGAGTTCTTTCATATAACCGCCATGAGGCGGATCTAAAGACTCTCAGACAGCCTCTCAACAAATATGGGAACTCTCATTTTAAAAAATCTTCTACTCCCTGTTTTAACTGCTGTGAAAGTATGGACGGTATCATGGCTGCTTTTTCTTCTTATCTGTTTCAGGTTGCCCCACAAGCACTTTCCAATATCCACCCTTATCCGGCCCTATTCTTTTCAGCACGCCCTTTTCTTTTAATTTAATCATATTATTTTGAATATTTTTCCGGGTTATTCCAACAAGCTTTGCCAGTTGGTGTTGTGTAATTTTTTTATTTTTCAAAATCTCTTTTACTATCACTGCCTGATTCCCGGTCAGGTGAAATCTGGTTACTATATCTTTTTCTGAGTCGTAAATCCTGTTTTCTGAGTCTTTTTCTGAGTCGTAGCCCCTGTTTTCTGAGTCTTTTTCTACGTCGTACGACCGTGTATCCAATAATTCGACCCTGAAAAAATCCCCGGTTTCACTTATTTTATAGGCCGCTGTTTTTAAGCCTTTGAGTTGTCTTCTGATGCGAATAAACCCGGTGCCGTATTTTTCAATATCCCCTGTTAAAAAAAAGGCTTCTGCCACAATTTTATTTCGAATGGAAGAGGTATAGTCATCTCCTTCCAGGTCTTTGATGGTAAGTTTACCGAACAATGTTCCCGGATTTGAAAAGATGATCCTGTGATCAAAAATTTTAATCACAATATCAGTGGTATGTTTATAATCCCTGTGCACAACCGCATTTAACAAAAATTCCCGGATCACATCCAGAGGATACT
>WFQS01000058.1 GCA_015486915.1 Desulfobacteraceae bacterium | reverse complement strand
GCAACAAGGACTGCACCTACAACAAGATTTGCCTCTTTGACAAGTTCATGTATTGCAGCATGACTTGACATGATTGTAAAACAGTTGGCCGGCATAACTTCATCAAGATAGCGAAGCCTGTCCTGGTTCATATCAAGGATATAGACCTTTGCTCCAAGTCCGCAGGCCATTTTTGCCGCGTTGATGCCTACAATTCCGCCGCCAATTACAACGACCGTTGACGGCTCGACTCCCGGAACTCCTCCAAGAAGTTCGCCTAAGCCCCCCTGGGGCATTTCAAGGTATTTTGCGCCTTCCTGAACAGCCATACGGCCTGCGACTTCGCTCATGGGAACAAGCAGGGGAAGGGAGCCGTTATCTTTTTCAATGGTTTCGTAGGCAATATCTATTGATTTTGTTTTTATAAGAGCCTTGGTCTGCCTTTCGTCGGCTGCAAGGTGGAGATAGGTAAAAACAATCTGATCCTCCCTTATCATATCATATTCGGAGGGCTGGGGCTCTTTGACATGCATAACCATATCCGATTTTTCATATACCTCTGCAGGAGTATCGATGATTGTCGCTCCCGCTGCAACATATGCGGCATCCTCAAACCCGCTTCCCTTACCCGCATTTTTTTCGACAATAACCTTATGTCCGTTTTTAACCATTGTAACAACACCGGAAGGTGTCATGCATACCCTGTTTTCTTCAATTTTGATTTCTTTTAATATTCCTACAATCATTTTACTGCCTCCCCGTAAAAATTAATAATTATTATTCCAAGTGCAAACTTTGTTCTTCCTGCAAAAACAATTAAAAATTGTTGCAAAAAGTATCAAAGCTGCACAACAACAAAAAGTTATTACACCTCATCCATGTACAGCCATACCGACTCCTTTTAATGAGGTCTCTGACATTATTTCAGCAAGGGTGGGATGGGCATGTATGGTTTCTGCAATATCAGAGACCAAAAGGCCCTTGGTCACGGCAAGGGCTCCTTCTGCAATGAGATCCGTTGCATGGGGGCCTATGATATGCACGCCAAGGATCTTTCCCGATTTTTTTCCGGCAACGATCTTTGCTTCGCCTGCAATCTCACCCATTGCCTGGGCTTTGCCAAGACTCCTGAAATTTACGCTTGAGCATGTTACATCAATGCCCTGTCTGCGGGCTTCAGATTCCGTAATACCCACGTCACCTATTTCAGGACTTGTAAAAATAGCTCCTGGCACTGCATTATAATACATTTTCCTGTCTCCCCCCATGGCATTTTCCGCTGCAACCATACCTTCATGGGATGCAACATGGGCAAGCATCACCCTGGAAGGACCCAGTATATCCCCAATAGCATAGATATCGGGAATTTTAGTTTCCATTTTATCATTTACCTTTATCCAACCCTTTTCATCTGTTTCAAGCCCGATGTTTTCAAGCCCGATACCACCTGCAAGGGGAGATCTTCCAATACATACTGCCATTTTTTCAACCTCGATACATTGAGGTTTAATTTTTGACTGTTTTCCACTGTCAAGAAATGGCGATACACCTGTAGTCACACAAAGAATATCTCCTTTAACTTCAGCTTTGGTTACAATCTGGTCAGTTAGAAATTTCATCTTTTTCTTCTTCATCTCGCGCTGGAGAATCTTTGAACAGGATTCATCCACAGAGGGCAGTGGAAGGAGCCTTGACATGGCCTCAACAATTGTCACTTTTGCACCAAGGGCTGAAAGAATAAATGCAAATTCACATCCAATAACACCGCCGCCAACAACAACGATGGATTTTGGAATCTCTTTAAGCTCAAGAAGGTCATCGCTGGAAAGAATTGTCTTGCCGTTAAAGGGAAATGCCGGTACATCAAAAGGAATGGTACCGGTTGCAAGAATAAGCTTATCAAATGGAATCTCTTTTTCATTTCCATTTTCTGCAACAAGAGATGCAATACCCTTTTTTTTAATTACCCCTCTGCCATGTTCAAATTTAACGCGATTTCTTTTCAGCAGAGTCATGATTCCCTGACGTTGGGTTTCAATTATATTCTGTTTTCTCTGCATTAAAGCTGCCATGTCAAAACAGGGGACCTGCCCCGGGACAATGCCAAATTTACCGGCATCTTTAAACGAAAGAAAAAGATCTGCTGAAGTTTTAAAAATTTTTGAGGGGATACATCCCTTGTTCAGGCATGTTCCGCCGGGATTTTCTTTTTCAATAATTGTAACATCAGCTCCAAGTGCCGCAGCCCTTACAGCAGCAACATATCCACCAGGACCTGCCCCAATAACAAGTATTTTTTTTGACATTTCTTTTCCCTTAAGTATTCTCTTTTATATTTTTTGACAATTAAAATTATTACGGTGAATAATCCTGTTAAATTAGCAATTCAAATTTCTTATTTAGTGCCTGACCGAAAACCCCTGTTGCGTAAAAAAGCGCGAATAAATCGTCGGTCATTTTACCAAAAATGTAACGTAAATTTCTGATGAATAAGTCTAATGAATTAAATTCATAAAAAATCGTGAGATCAGCTTAGTTTTGTTGAAAATTAAGCCCTCTACTCCCTTGAACTAAATTTCATTCCGTTTTGTTTCGTTGATATTATTATCCTGTGCATTTTTTCTTTTGGAGTTTTAATTCTTTTTGTTGAATTACATGTCCAATAATCTGAAGGTTTCTTGCCAGCATACCCATACTGACATATCTTTTAAAACCATGTATCCCATGATCAGGACATTTTTTTAATCCATGGTTTTGCAAAGCTCCTATTGATGATTCTACTGCCGAATGTTGTCTCCTTGCCTCTAAAAATTCTTTAGAATATTCAATGGCTTTTCTTTTTTCAGAAAGTCGGCCTTTAACAGGGAGTATCACTTTATCCAATAGTTCCCTGAGTTTCTTCTGATTTGAGGGGCTATGAAAACCTTTATCAAAGGAACAGCTTTTGATATTTTTAAATTTTTGTTTAGCATCAAAAATAATTGAAACAGCTATTTTATCATCTGTTTGCTTTTCCATGACCTTATGCTGAAGTATAAAACCAAACTGATCACGCACGATGCAAACCCGGATACCTAATTGCTGAGGCACACCAGCCTTTCCCTTGCTTATCCATTCAGTATGTTCTTCAAAAATTGAAAATACTTTTTCATTGTGGGGAATAGTTTCTCCATCAATTACCCGTCTATTGATTTGGTCAATAAATTTTTCAGCATATCCAATATATTTTGAAACCTCATCAATCCGTATCTGAGAACAAATATCGGTTGTCGAGATGGAGGATAAAACTTTCTGGACTTTCTCAATGATAGTTCTTGCAAATATCAAATATTCATTATGTGCATCAATGATCAGTTGTTTTCTTTTTTTCTTTTTAACAGGGTCTTTGGAAGTAGAACGTTTCGTTTGCTGGGCTTTCCGGAACAACCTTTTTACTTTTTGAAAGTTGTATTTGCCTTGCCGCCATTCAGTTATACCAAGGTCGATGCATACAGACATGATAAGGGTTATTACTTTGCGCTGGCTGTCAAGCAAGAGATTTATATCTGTTGGAAAGTGTACATCAGTTTCCGTGACAAAAGAATCACAGCTTACCCTCAATTCTTCATTTTCCGGATCTTTTAACAAAAAATTATGACCGTAAGCTACAGCAATCTGATTTATTTCATCAAGAATCTCTGGTGTAAATAAAGAGATATTGTCTTTTAATGTCTGGAGTTTGTATTCATAGTCATCACAAAAATCACCATGGCCAAGCATCAAGCGCAATGTTTTGTGGTTGTTAGCAATATCCAGCAATTTATCATAATCCCAGTAGCATCCCAAACGAATCATTCCCAAAACGAGTATTTTCCACAGGTCCATCCCTTTTCTACCATTTTTAGAATTAACATGGGATGGAATTAATTTCTCAAGGATCTCAAAAACTTTAGTCCTGGATTCACGATTACAAAAAAGAGCTTGAAGACCTATAAGAATTTTTGGAATTTCATCCCGGGATTTAAGATTTATTTTAATGTCAGGGATAGATACATGATCAAATTCTAACTGAGATTTAATTATTTTTCGCATATTTTTCACATCGAAGATTTAAGCTTCGTATCTTTTTCGTTGTATTTAAAAACTACATCTATAGTAAGTTGTAATGCCTGTAAACAGGGCATATCGTATAAATGACACTACCATTTTTTCCCATAAAATGGAAGCAAAAAAGCTATAAAAATTGAATTCTTTAACTATACAAAATCATGCCAATCCCTTGATAGTCAAGAGGTTTAAAGCTCTCGGTCAGGCACTAATTAAAAACAATTAGGTACAAAGTTATAGACATTTATCTGATAATATGAGATGGTTACGGTGCAATCTCAACTAATAATTTATGAGGCACCGTTTATGAAAGGAAAAAATATAACACCTGGCCCAAAACCATTATTACCATATCCTGCTAAAATTGAAAAATTTATCAAAGCTACTTATTTGAAACTGTCTGAAAAAGACAGACGAGCATATACTGCAATAGAAGCGCTAAAATTACCGAGAGGGGGTAAGGCCTATATCATTGAACTTCTTGGTTGCAGTAGAAATACCATAGTTAGAGGTATATCTGAACTACAAGAACCGGATAAAGTTGTAAAAGGTAGAATCCGGAAAAAGGGGGGTGGACGAAAGCAGGTTATAGACATAATAAAAAATATAGACGAAGTTTTTCTTAACGTTATTGACGACCATATTGCTGGGGACCCTATGGATGGAAAAATTCGTTGGACCAATTTAAGTCACAAAAAAATTGCAGCCAAAATGAAAGAGTCAGGAATTATAATCAGCGTAACAGTGATTAAAAAACTGTTAAAAAAACATGGGTTTAGAAAGCGTAAAGCCTTTAAGAACAGATCCATTGGGACTTCTAAAAATCGTAATGAGCAATTTGAAAAAATTAATCAATTAAAAGAACAATATCTCAAAGATGGCAATCCGGTTGTCAGTATGGATACAAAAAAAAAGAGCTTTTAGGCAATCTATACAGGGATGGCCATGTATATAATACGGGTGTAATTGAAGTATATGATCACGATTTTCCATATCTTGCTGAAGGGGTAGTAATTCCTCACGCTATTTATGATTTAAAATTTAACAAAGCCCATGTGAACATTGGAATTAGTAAAGATACAAGTGAGTTTTCCTGCGACTCGATAAGAATTTGGTGGCAGAATTATGGCAAGATCCAATATCCGAATAGTACTTCTATTCTCATACTTGCTGATGGTGGTGGTAGTAATTCAAGCCGTCACTATATCTTCAAAGAAGATTTGCAGAAACTTGTAGATGAAATTGGAGTAGAAATACGGATGGCACATTTCCCACCGTATACATCGAAATGGAATCCTATAGAGCATCGGCTATTCCCCCATATTACAAGATCTTTAAAAGGTGTCATCTTAAAAAGTCATAATTATGTATTTTGAGAGTGCCGAAAAACTTCTTGAGCGGATACGGGAAGAAAAAGCAAAGATGGAAGCGGAGTTGAAAGCGGCAAAGAAGAAAAGCCGTCGCGGAAAAGGCAAAAGACTCAAATGAATTTATTTAAAAGACGATAATTGTATGGTAAAGTAAAGGAAGAAATTATTTTAGAGAATAAAGATGAATACAATAAACAATATTAACAAAAAATACTTCCCTGCTATCGGAAGAATATTCTCTCCAATCGTACTGGACAGCCTTATTTTCAACGGGCATTCCAATTACCTGGCAGAAGTATGCAAAAATAGCGGTCTGCTCGATAAAATAGACACAAGCATGCCTCTTTCACACTTTTTTGACTTGGTGTACAATCTGCTTTTTAAAAACTATCGCAATGAATATATCTATAAAAATGCTATAGCTAACAAAATTCTGCTGGGCAAACATTCTCTGAATACATCAAGTATGTTAACGGAATTTCGTGTCGGCAGATGCAAGGCGGATGCTGTTATCTTAAACGGCACATCAACCGTATATGAAATCAAATCCGAATTGGATTCTTTGAAACGCCTTGAAAATCAATTAAATGCATATTGCAATATTTTTGACCATATCAATGTTATAACTTCAAGTTCGCAGGTTGCAAAGTTGGAAGCCACTCTCCCCGGCAGAGCAGGTATTCAAGTTTTAACAAACAGAAATACCATATCAACAATAAGAGAGTCAAAATCAAACAAGAAAAATATCAGCCCTGATGTTTTATTTGACTCTTTGCGAAAGCAGGAATACCTGAAGATTATCAGCTCTTTTTTTGGGGCGGTTCCCGATGCCCCCAATACCCTGATTTATCGTGAATGCAAAAAGATGTTTTGCAAAATGCCGCCGGAAACAGCGCATGATCTGACTATAAATGTTTTGAGAAAACGTAATAATGCAAAATTGCTCGGAGAATTCATTTCTGTAGCGCCAAATTCATTATCAGCGTATGCTTTGAGCATTTGTAATGAAAAATCAAAAATAGTATCACTGAAAAATAATCTGAAAAACAGCATCGGCTCAATATTAATCCCTGAATTAACATAGGAGAAATTGTATGTATTATCCGTTTTTAAGAGGAAAACAATTTGAATTAATATTGATTAGGGATAATGCAAAATTCCTGACCGACAATAATATTCATCCGGTTATTGAGCCTGTAAAAAATGATTTAACGGCATTAAAGCGAGCGCTGAAATCGATAGACAAGGAAAATACAAATTGCACTTTAATCATAAATCCCCAAGCGGGTCAAAAACCTGTAAAAACAGATGATATTTTAAAAGAAATAATTGATGGTGAGTGTAAAAATCATACTAATATTACTTTGGGGTACATGCTTCACGCCAAATCAAAAATTACCGATTTAAGACCGATTCTAAAGAAATATAAAAAAAGAAACTTTTCCATAATTCATAGCGGTTATACCGACGGTAAAAAAGTTGCTTCTACTTTAAAATCGGTTACAAATGTTACTAATCATATATTTATTGATGGAACTGTTGGAAAACTGTACCAGCGCCATCTTAAAAAAGATGGAATTAAAAGAATACTAATAAGAAATGGTTTTAAGCCACAAAAAAAGAACTCTCTTTATCCGCCAAGTGAACATTTCTCAGATTTGCACATTACGTATCCTGACGAGGGAATGAACGGTTTTGGTGACTATTTAATTGTTGGTGATGACTATTCTGAATCCGGCGGTCCTGCATACGCAGTCGCAATACATTTAACCTACTGTGATTCTGATGATGATATGTTTATTTATCACTTTATTTCAGACCAAACCGATTCACCAACCGACCCCGGCGGCAAATTTTTGGAAGCACTTCAAAAATTGGTTAATGCGATAAAAAAACCCAAGTCCAATATTTTCAGATCAACAGCAATTGAGGAATATCGTGATTTATACAAAAAGAAACATTATCCCGGGCTTGGTTATGTAAAAAAACTTTCAATGCAGCACCATATAGAGCTTATAGCTGATTACATAAGGAGAACTCCTTAATATGAAATGTTGTCCTAATTGTTTTTCAGATCAATTTTTACAAGGACATATTAATGTCAATACTAACAAAAAAGGCAAATGTTCTTATTGCAAGGCTGATAATGTAAAGCTGATAACTCCTGAAGATTTATTTGACAGATTTGAACCTCTTTTATATTTGTATGAAAAAAACAAAAAAGGTGAACCTCTTAATGAACTTTTGCAAAAAGATTGGGAAATATTTTCAATTAAAAGCAATTCAATCCAACAAAAATTATTAAAAACCATAACAGGCAATCAAAAGCTGTTTCGATTTAAGTATTTGGCACGCTTCTCAAAAGAACAAAAAAATATCCGGCAGTGGGACCAATTTAGAGAAGAATTAAAACATAACAACAGGTTCTTTCCGAAAAACGCTCCGGATACAATACATATTGAACCTTTTGGCAATTATATAGGTAAAATTCTAAAAAAAGGTGAACAGAAATTTTTTCGAGCGAGGATCAATACGACTCCTAAACCTTTTAGTATTAGATCAATGGGAAAGCCACCTAAAAATATAGTATCAAGTGGCCGTGCTAATCCTATCGGCATCCCATATCTTTACCTTGCATCATCAATAAAGACCGCGATATCAGAAATTAGAGGCCACAAAGGAGAAATTGTTACTGTTGCAGAATATGAGATGAAAAACAATTTAGAATTAGCAGATTTACGTGATCCGAAAAGTACTATCAGTCCATTTGAACTCAATACAGAAGATGAATTGGAACTTATTTATAAGAATATGCCATTTCTTACACTACTTGGGCATGAACTTTCAAAACCAATCATACCACGAGAAGCAAATCTGGAATATCTTCCAAGTCAATACCTTTGTGAATTACTGAAAAAAATAGGTTTTCATGGAATTATTTATAAAAGCTCGATTTCAGATGGAAATAATTATGTCATTTTTAATGATAAAAAACTCAAAGCTGTTAAAACACTTCAATATGAAATTACCGATATAAGAACAGAATACAAGAAAACCAAATGAAAAAAATAAAAGACCTGCCTCGAAATGAAAGACCCCGTGAAAAGCTCCTTCTAAAAGGGGCAAAAGCTCTTGCCGACCATGAACTTCTCGCCATTATTCTTGGCAGGGGGTCAAAGAAAAATGATGTCCTTTCCCTTTCCAAAAAAATTATTAAAACAATCGATCAAAAAGGACTGGATTTTCAAACAAAAGATATTATTGAAATTGATGGTATTGGGGAAGCTAAAGCAACCGCTATTTCAGCAGCATTTGAATTTATGCGCCGAAGAATAAAACCGGAAGGTCTGAAAATTAAATTTCCAATAGACGTTTTACCCCTGATCCAGCATTACAGTGATAGAAAACAAGAGCATTTTCTTTGTATATCGGTTAATGGTGCCAATGAAGTAATGAGTGTGCGAGTCATCACAATTGGTCTGGTAAATCAGACGCAAGTACATCCCAGAGAAGTATTCGCAGATGTTATCGCCGAAAGAGCCACTGCAATTATCGTTGCCCATAACCATCCTAGTGGGAATTTACAGCCAAGCAAAGAGGATATAAAAATTACCAACAGAATCAAGGATGCGTCAAAAATACTCGGAATAAAATTGTTAGACCATATCATCTTTAATACAAAAGG
>WFQS01000057.1 GCA_015486915.1 Desulfobacteraceae bacterium | reverse complement strand
GAATAGGTGAAGAAAAACGAATAGCGGAAGAGAAAAAAATTAAAGAAGCTGCAAAAAGAGCAGAAGAAATTAAAAAAGTTATTAAGCAGATAGCCGAAAAAGAGGAAAAACAGGCCAGGGAAGCTGAAAATATCAAGCAAGAAAAAAACAATGTTGAATCATCAAGCAATACGCATAAATTTGGGACAGACAAAAATATCATTATTGCAGGTATATGCTTTATTCTGATTCTGTCTATGCTGATCGGCGCAAGTATAAAGAATTCTAAGAAATTTTATCTAAAAAATACAAAATCCGGAATTGAAATTCTAAAGGGTCAATTTGCGCCACTTGGTAATAAAAAATTTATTGCACTGAACACTGCAAAACTTTCAGGTGATATAAAACAAGAGTATACAAGAGAAGAAATTTTCCCCCTGATCTTCAATTATTACCTGAACAGGGCAGATTCCCTGATAAAAAAACAGGGCATACCAAATTTTGATAAAATTATAAATTATATAAATACAGCTTCTAAATTTGCCTTAACTCCACAGGATCACAAAGTCCTTAACCAGTACAGAAATACAATAAAAACAACCCTGTTAAAATTGAAAACAATTTCCTTCCCGAATCAGGAAAAATCCATGCAGAATAAAAAAACCACAGGGAAAAAATAAAATTTTCGATCCTTAAATACATACCTGAATATATTTCAAGTTCCAGTGGACCCCGGGCTTTTCACAATTTGCTGGAGCTTGAAAGCTATTCATTGGTGTAAATTTCAAATTTAACATCGGTATTGGTTAGAGCGTCTATATTCTCCTGAATTTCTCTTCTTTCATCGCTTACAAGCCATTTACTCCAGTCCTCAATAGTTTGCCATCTGCTGATCACAAGATATTCATCTGCTGAATCAAGTTTTTTCAGCGTTTCTCCACCAATATAGCCATTTTGCTGCATGGCAAGATATCTCATTTTAAGTAACAGAATATTAAGCTGATCCTTTAAATTTTCTGCAATTTTTCTTCTGATCAGAACTTTTATTGCCATGTTATCCTCCCCCTGATATTATTTTTATTTTAAACCCTGATTTTTTAGCAAATATGATTTTTTAGCAAATATTCTATTGACTCAAAAATCATCATGTTGTATAAGCTGCTTTATTAATGAATTGGGTGATCGTCCAATGGCAGGACTACGGACTCTGACTCCGTCAATTAAGGTTCGAATCCTTATCACCCAGCCATTTTATAAGAAATAGAATGCAGATTTGCAGCATTCTATTTATGGTAAATGATACACCATCTCACAAACGATAGCAACTCCACTTCACGAAAAATCCTTTTTTTAAACTTATCAACTGGATGTACTATAACCAAATCAACCTTATAATAATTTTTGTAAGAAAGTCTTTGTAAAAAAACGTGTGACTTTCATTTTTTGTCAGGATCTTCGATTCTTTGAGGCAGTCAGTGAGTCTTCAGATCTTCCTCATGGCAGTTATGACAAATCCTTTTAAAAAATTATCATTGTTATTGGAATATTTTTAACATACAGCATTTTAATTTAAAGAACATTGACGGAATTGTTAATCTTCTTTTATATTATGATTGACAAAAAGAAAATTTAAAGCTTAAAAATAAATTATGTTTTTTTTCATATGTTAGAATTAATTTGCAACTTGCCCATCGTGTTTTTTCTCGATTTTTGTGATTTTTTTATTATGGGGTAAACGGGTAAACTATGGACAAAATTAAACCTGTGCTCTGCTATTGCACTTAAAATACAAAACAAAAAGGCAAACAAAACATGAAGAATCTGAATTTAAACAAAAATATAAACAGGGATGAGGCGATCAGGCTTTCAGATCACATCTGGTGGGTGGGGCATGTGCTGCCGGATGATAAATTCCAATGTCATGTTTACCTTATTGAAAACGGGACGGAATCTGTTCTTGTGGATCCCGGATCAAAGCTGACATTCAGGTATGTGCTAAAAAAAATTGAAACAATTATACCCTTTAATCATATAAAATATTTTATCTGCCAACATCAGGACCCCGATATTACCGGTGCGCTTGGTCTTATCGACCAGCTTGTGACAAGAGATGATGCCATGATCATCAGCCACTGGCGTGCAATGGCACTACTCAAGCACTATGGCCTTGATCTGCCCATGTGGTGCGTTGAAAAAAACAATTGGGAGCTGACGCTTTCAAAAGGCAGGAAGCTTGAGTTTATTTTTACCCCCTATCTCCATTTTCCAGGTGCTTTCTGTACATTTGACAGGCAAAGCGGAATACTGTTTTCAAGTGATATTTTTGGTGCTTTTGTGGAGAGCGCTTCACTGTTTGCCGATGATGAATCCTATTTTGAAGGTATTAAATTTTTCCATGAACACTATATGCCGTCCAGGGAAATCCTTTTTAACGGATTATGCAGGCTTGAGGCCCATCCCGTTAAAATGGTCGCACCCCAGCATG
The DNA here is from genome assembly GCA_015486915.1 of Desulfobacteraceae bacterium. Next base: position 692 of record WFQS01000057.1, on the reverse strand, counting down.
GATTCATTATTCCCGAACCAATGGTCAAATTTTATTTTAACCAGCTTAAAAATATTGACTGCGGCATTTATATGATGGTGCAGACCAGTACTGATATCATGCATTTATCCAAGCTCAACCGGATTTTAAGAAATTTTATGTCAACCATGATACTTTACAGGTCATTTTCAGATATTGGCCGGTCCCTGCTGGAATTAATCAGGGATGTCCTTCCCATTGAAACATTTGAGTGCTATGCCATCAACGAATCTGACATAATCATTCACATTGCCGAAGAAAGCATGTTCCGCGGTGTGGAAGCGGAGCTGCCAGAGAGATTCAAAGGGCTGATGGGAATTGACAAAATGGCCTGGGAAAAAAAATTCGGCTCTGATCTCGTTATGGAAACACACAATCAGGCTGAGAATAATGCCAGTCATTCAAGTGAAAAACAATCAGCGATCTTACCTCTGATGTCCTCTGAAAGCATGAAGGTTTTCGGAATCGCAATGATCCTGTTTTCCGGACCGATAGTGCTTGACAGTGAAACAGAAAAAACACTTATCCGGATGGCAGACCCCTTAAGCGTTGCCGTTGAAAGGGAAATGATTCAACGCAGCATGGAGATTGAGAAACAAAAATTTTATGAGCAGGCCATCAGAGATTCCCTTACAGGTCTTTACACAAGGGTTTATATGAATGAAGCTGTAAAT